>QNAF01000001.1 GCA_003641405.1 Candidatus Zixiibacteriota bacterium
CCGGAATACCGTGGAGTGAAAGACAAGGTCCTGATGTTCGCCGACTGTGCTGTTATTCCTAACCCGAGCCCCGCACAACTGGCATCGATCGCTGTTTCCACGGCTGAAACGATGAAGTTCCTCACCGGTGAAGAACCTAAAGTAGCCATGCTGTCTTTCTCTACGAAAGGATCGGCAAAACACAGTGACGTTGACAAAGTGCTTTCTGCCCTGGAGATACTCCGGAGCGATCACCCTGACCTGAAAGTGGACGGGGAACTTCAGGTCGATGCCGCTATCGTGCCGGAAGTAGCCAACAAGAAAGCGCCGGACTCTCCCATAGGTGGTGACGCCAACGTTCTCGTGTTCCCCGACCTGGATTCCGGCAACATTGCCTATAAACTGGTACAAAGACTGGCCAACGCCACAGCTACCGGCCCGATCATTCAGGGCCTGGCCAGTCCGGCGAATGACCTTTCGCGTGGATGTTCCGTACAAGACATTGTTGATGTGACCGCAATTGCGACGCTGTTAAAAGGATAAGGATATGAGTATCAGTCAACTTGCAAGAGAAGTCAAAGAGTCCCCGACTCTTCGGCTGAATGAAGAGGCCGCCCGCCTTCGGGATAAAGGGGAGCCGGTGATTCATCTTGGCTCCGGTGAACCAAAGTCCAAAGTACCACTCGACGCTATTTTGGCCTGTTCCGCCAAACTGAAAACGGCTGATATCCGGTACACGCCAACTGAAGGTATCCCCGCGCTGACAAAAGCAATCATCAAATACACCGAGGAAGCCTACGGTAAAGCAGTGGCTCCGGAGAATGTCTGCGCTCACGCGGGAGCCAAACAAGCCGTTTACAACATCCTGATGACTATCCTGAACCCGCAGGATGAAGTTATTATTCCGGCCCCGTACTGGGTGAGCTATCCTGAAATCATTAAGATGCTCTATGGAGTACCGGTTGTTGTCCAACCGGAGGATGGTCGATTCCAGCCCCGCGCTCAGGATATCAAAGAAGTTGTCGGGTCGTATACCAAGGCAATTATCCTCAACAGCCCGAACAATCCTTCCGGCGAAGTATATACAGCTGAGTTCATTCAGGAAATGGTAGAGTTCTGTGAGCAGAAACAGATCTATCTCATAATGGATGACATCTACCAAAAGTTGATCTTCGATGGTCGCCGTCCGGTCTCATGCTATGACTATGTAAAAGATGACTCGGACAACTCCCGCCTGATCGTCCTCAACGGTGTCTCCAAGATGTACGCCATGACCGGTTTTCGTATTGGCTGGTCAATCGCCAATACCAAAGTCACCAAAACGTTGATCAATGTAGCCGCGCAGAATACATCCTGCCCATCAGTAGTATTGCAGGCAGCCGCAACCGGTGCTCTTGAAGGCATTCAAACCGGCGTCGAAAGCCTGCGACTGACCTTAGAGAACAACCGCAACGTCATGATGAAAGAGTTAGGCGCCTTTACCGGCGTTCGCTGTGTTAATCCCGGCGGCACTTTCTATTGTTTGCCGGACTTCAGAGCCTACAGCAAGAATTCGATAGAACTCTGCCGGTTCTTACTGGAGAAGGCGCTGGTGGTGACGGTGCCCGGTGTTGAATTCGGGATGGAAGGTCACCTGAGACTTAGCTACTGCGGCACAATAAAGGAAATCACCGAGGGCATCCGGCGCATCAAATGGGCGCTTGATCCTGAGTCACCGAATGAAATCTACATCGGTGACCGCAAGATGAGGAGAGACTGGAAATGAACCAATACATAATCGATATCAAAACTCCCGCTCACGGCGAAGCACAATCGCTCAAATCCGACTTCAGCCTGTCAAACCACGGTTTTCGCAACCTGCACAATGTCTACTGGAACCTGCCCGCCGAATCTCTCTACGAGGAAGTCGTTTTCCGTTCCGAAGGCTCCATCTCCCACATGGGACCGGTGGTCGTCAACACCGGAAAGCACACGGCACGAGCAGCCAATGACAAATTCGTTGTCCGTGAACCCGGCAGTGAGGAACACGTCTGGTGGGGTGAGTACAACCGACCGTTTAGCGTTGACAGGTTCAATTCCGTCTATCAGCGGCTCTTGGGGTATCTCCAGGGACACGATCTATTCGTACGTGACTGCTATGCCGGAGCTGATCCGAACTACCGTCTGCCGGTTCGGATCATCACCGAAGACGCCTGGCACTCTTTGTTCGTCCGAAATATGCTCATCGAGCCGAAAACAAACGACGAACTGCGTCACTTTGTTCCCGACTTCACAATTATCTCCATTCCGTCTTTCCGGGCACAGCCTGAAATCGACGGCACCCTCTCCCCTACTTTTATCCTGCTCAATTTCGATCAGCGCGTTTGCATTATCGGTGGCTCGGGTTACGGCGGCGAGATCAAAAAAGCTGTCTTCACCGTCCTCAACTACCTATTACCGCTCAGGGGTGTCCTGAGTATGCACTGCTCTGCCAATGTCGGCAAAGCAGGCGATTCTGCCCTGTTCTTCGGATTGTCCGGAACCGGCAAGACTACCCTCTCGGCTGATCCGAGACGCAAACTGATCGGTGATGACGAGCACGGCTGGAGCGACGAAGGTTTATTTAACTTCGAAGGTGGCTGCTATGCCAAGGTTATCGCACTTTCTCCTACCTCCGAGCCGGAAATATATGCCTGCACACGCAAGTTCGGCACCGTGCTTGAGAATGTTGTCTTTGATCGTGTCACACGTCAACTCGACCTTGACGACGAGGTCCTGACGGAGAACACCCGGGCCGCCTATCCGTTACACTACATCGACAATGCCGTCCCTGATAAAATGGCCGGACACCCGAAGAACATCATCATGTTGACCTGTGATGCCTCTGGTGTAATGCCACCGATTGCGAGGCTCACCCCTGAGCAGGCTATGTACCACTTCATCTCCGGCTACACCTCGAAAGTTGCCGGAACGGAAATCGACCTGGGTAAAGAACCTGAGCAGACTTTCAGTGCTTGTTTCGGAGCTCCCTTCATGGTGCACCACCCGTACAAGTACGCGGAAATGCTCAAAAACAAGATGCTCAAACAAGAAGCTCAGTGCTGGCTGGTCAATACCGGCTGGAGCGGCGGACCTTACGGTATCGGCAAACGGATGAGCATTCACCACACACGTACCTTACTCGACGCTGCTCTCTCAGGAGCACTCATGGACGTTGAGTACCGAATCGACCCGTATTTCAGATTCGAAGTACCCAAAAGCTGTGAAGGCGTCCCGGCTAAGGTGCTAATGCCGAAGGAAACCTGGGAAGACCCCCAGGCATACGAGGAGAAATACATCCAGTTGGCCTCGCTGTTTATCGAGAACTTCAAGAAGTTCCAAGACGGCTGCCCGCCGGAGATAATTCAGGCCGGACCGGATCTGAGCGGGAAATAATCTCGCGGCTGAAGACGGCCCCTAAATCGTGAAGGAATTGGACGCATCCGTGTGATAATTAACACGGATGTGGAGTCTATTTGAAATATGCCTACATACCAGTACCGGTGCACTGAGTGCAAATACGAATTCGAGGAGTTTCAGTCGATTACAGAAGACCCGATTGAGGTCTGCCCTTCCTGCAACGGCAAGGTGCATAGGTTGATCTCCGGCGGTGCCGGCTTCCTGTTGAAAGGTACTGGATTCTACCAAACGGACCACAGAAGCAAGGCCTACCTTGATAGCGCTCGCAAGGAGAAATCTGCCTCTTCGACTGCATCCTCAAGTTCATCCCACTCCAAGTCATCAAAACCCAGCAGTGGCTCGTCTCCGAAATCGAGCGATAAGAAGAGCTCATCAAGCGGTAGTTAGGTACCACAGATCGGTGATATTATGTGTCCTGAGAGAGTATCCAAGCTTAGAAAACTCCTCGGCGCTCCCGATTCTCTGATCACCGACCTACGTGAACATCAGAGCTATCTGACGGATGCCACCTACTTTTCAGAAACTCCGATTTCACTTCTCTTGGCGGAGTCGGTATCGGACATCGTAACGACGGTAGATTTCTGCGGTCAGCACAACGTTCCGATCACACCTCGTGGTGCCGGCACCGGGTTGTCAGGAGGGTGTGTTGCTTCTGAAGGCGCCCTGCTGCTGTCCACAGAAAAGCTTCGTGATCTTCAGATCGATCCTTCCGACAGGTCTGCCGTCTGCGGCCCCGGCGTCATCACTAAGGAACTGCAGGACGCTGCCGCGGCGTACGGCCTTGCCTACCCTCCTGATCCCGCCAGCTACGAGGAGTCTACTCTTGGTGGCAACGTGGCCGAAGGCGCAGGTGGTTTGAGCTGTAACAGATTCGGCGTAACCAAGGACTATATCCTTGGTCTGGAAGCTGTTCTGGCCGACGGTTCGCTTCTCAAATGCGGCCGATTCTGTAGAAACCGCGGATTCTCTATTGGCGATATCCTGATCGCCAGCGAGGGGACTCTGGCGATTATAACCAGAATCGCCGTTCGGTTGATCCCTTTACCGGGCCAAGACACGACAATCCTTGTAGCTTTCGATCAGCCTCATAACGCCGCCCAGACAGTGGCAGACATCAATGCCGCAGGCATAATCCCGACCGTAATGGAGTTTATGGACGGTGACGCTGTTGAGTGTTCCAATCAATATGAGCAGACCGAAGGTTTGGACAATGCCGCAGCCATATTACTTTTCGAGACTTCAGATGTCGAAACCGAATTGCAAACCGCTCAGATAGGACGGTTGTGCCAGGATAATAATTGCTCCTACCTGCGAATCGAGTCCGATCCGGCTCGCGCCGAAGCCCTCTGGCAGATTCGACGTAACCTCTCTTTGGCCACCAAAGATGCCGCCGCATACCGCATCTCCGAGGATGTGGCCGTACCCAACAGCCATTTCCCCGCACTGGTTGACTTAGTAGCCCAAATGAACGCTCAGAGCAGTCTGAGGATCAACTCCTATGGTCACGCCGGTGACGGCAACCTTCATGTCAATTTCATGGCTGGTTCCGACTCACCTGAGAACATGGCCGAGATCGACCGTTGGGTTGAGAAACTCATGCGCAGGACAGTTGAGTTGGATGGCACGCTTACCGGCGAGCACGGGATCGGGCTGGCCAAGCGTGCTTACCTGGACCTCGAATTCGACTCCTCCACACTGGGAGCTATGATGAAAATCAAGTCCGTCTTCGATCCTCACGGGCTCCTGAACCCTGACAAAATTCTCCCTCATTGAAAAATCGGACAATATCGTTCGTGTAAGTGTTGACAGAACTGATCTAACAATATATTATTGCCGACAATGTGGAAGTTTTCACATCGTGACAATGCAAGAAATGCTAACTGAAAACACATATACAAGAAGCCAAAGGAGACCATCATGGCAAAAACACTGAGGGAGAAACTCGACGGAATGATCCCGAAGTTGAGGGATGAACGCGTCAAACTCATCAAGGGTCACGGTACTCATGTGATCTCGCAATGCACGGTCGCTCAGGCGATCGGTGGCATGCGCGGTGTCAAAAGTATGGTATGTGACACTTCGGTTGTCGAGCCTGACAAGGGATTGTTTGTCCGCGGACAATCTATCCTGAAACTCAAAGACCGCCTCCCTGAGGAGATCTTCTGGAACCTGATCACCGGCGACTTCCCGTCCAAGGATGAGTTGGCACAGTTTCAGAAGGAGCTGAAAGCCAACGGCGAAGTTCCGAACTATGTCTGGAAAGTTCTCAAGGCGATGCCGAAATCCTCGCATCCGATGGCCATGCTCGACACGGCTATCCTAGCGATGGAAAATGAATCAGCGTTCCGCCGCGAGTATTCCAAAGGTATTCCCAAGACGGAATACTGGATTCCCACGCTCGAAGACGCTATGCGCATTCTGGGTACGATCCACGTTATTGCAGCCGGCGTCTACCGCATCAAGTATTTCAAGGGTGACCTGATTGCCCCGTCGAAGAAGCTTGACATGGGTGCTGACTACGCCAAGATGCTTGGTCTCAAACCCCACAAGGGTCAGACCGCTGAAATGATGCGCCTTTACCTCACGCTGCACTGTGACCACGAAGGTGGCAACGTTTCTGCTAACACCTGTCACACTGTCGGTTCTGCCCTCTCCGATCCGTTCTATGCGGTCTCGGCAGGTCTGAACGGCTTGGCAGGTCCTCTGCACGGCCTGGCCAACCAGGAATGCCTCAACTGGGTTCTCCAGACAATGGAGAAATTCGGTGGCGCCCCGTCTGAGAAAGAAATCGAAGACTATGCCTGGGAAACGCTCAACGCCCACAAGGTAATTCCGGGCTACGGACACGCTGTCCTCCGCGTGACCGATCCGCGCTTCACGGCATTCAACCAGTTTGGCAAGAAGTACTTGAAGAAAGACCCGGTCTTCCAGACAGTCGATCGCGTTTTCAAGGTTGTGCCGAAGGTACTCAAAGCTCATGGCAAGGCTGCCAACCCGTGGCCGAATGTTGACGCCGGTTCTGGCGCCCTCCTGTACTACTACGGCCTGACTCAGTTCGAGTACTACACTGTGCTGTTCTCAGTCTCGCGTGCGATGGGCATGCTCTCGCAGCAGGTCCTCAACCGTGCGCTGGGTACGCCGATCACACGGCCGAAATCAGTCAGCACCAAGTGGCTGAAGACCCAGGTGAAGAAGTAGTCGATTTCGCATCAGCGAATACAACAAGGCGGCTCTGCTTTCAGGGCCGCCTTTTCAATTGTGACGCTTGGTATATCAAACTTTTGGCAGCGTGATTACAAATCTCGCACCATTTGCATACTGCTCGTCCAACTGCACATCGCCGTCCATGTCTGAAACAATCTTCTGAATAGTCGCAAGGCCCAGACCCGTGCCGGCTTCTTTCGTGGTGTAATAGGGTGCAAACAGTTTGTCGCGCGAATCCGCAGGTACGCCGGGACCGTCATCGGCAATCGCAATCACTACCTTACTGCCGTCACGGACAGCCGAGACACGGAACTTCCCCGTTGCCCCGGCCAGAGCTTCCTTGGTATTGTTGAACAAATTCAGAAAGACCTGTTTGAGTTGATTTGGGTCGGCGCGTACAGTCAGGCCCGGCTCACATTTGATACTTACGTCAAGCTCCAGCTTCTCCCCTTCCACTCTTAACAGATCGCCAATCTCCGTCAGAAGAGAATCCAGCCGAATCTCCCCGCGCTGTGTGGTTTCCTGGCGAGCCAGTGCCAGAAAGCGGGTAATGATATCATTAAGGCGCGTTGTCTCGGATCGTATCTGTTTAGTGAAAGAGTTGTACTGCTCGTGGTCCTGTTCAGGCGAAAACTCTGCCTGCAAACGCTGCGCGGCAATCGAGATCGTATTGAGGGGGTTGCGGATCTCATGTGCGACTCCCGCCGCCAGATTCCCCATCTCAGAAAGTCGTTCTTTGCGTCGCGCCTGCTGTTCGTACTTCTCCATAAGTTCCCAACGCTTGCGTCGTCCACGCAAATAGGCCAGGGCGACTATCAGCAAGACAAACAGTACACTGGAGAATATGATCATCTGATGATCAAACCCGCGACTGACAGAGTAGTAACCGTCGAGTGAAAGACCAACACGAAACAACCCGAATTTGAACTGAGGTGACGAGAACGGACGCACGAGTTCAAGTACGTTCTTGCCCTGAAACTCAAAGATGCGACTTACAATTGTATCGGAATCCTGAGCGTCAGTGAGAAAGGGATCAGACTCTATAGCCAACAAATTACCCGGCTTGCACGAGGCGAAAATAATACCCTCATCGGATTGATAAATAATGTATTCGACACCCTTCTCACGTGCCATTCGCTGTGACAGGTAGCCAATCCCGGTCTGTCGTAATGCCTCGCCGTAATACAGGGCATCCGTGGCAAGAGCAATGACGCGGTCAAGCTGATTGGTGACTTCCAAGTAGTAGTGAACCATCTCGCCATGAATTCCACTTTCGTCAAGCAGTAACACATAATTAGATTCCGGGGCCCTGATCAGTTCTCCCATCTCCTGTTCCACGAAATCTGGAAGACCCCGGTCTCCTCCTCGAACAGTAATACCGGTCACCGTCTCAGTATGTCCATCGAAAATGTATGCACCGAGCAGATCGTGAGAAAGTGCAAATGTCATCCAGTCCTGCTCAGAGAGACCGGCGATATCCCGCTCCAACAAAGTCGTCACGAGATCATGGTAACGGAATTCAACCAGCTCGTCATAGAAAGCTTCGGCAGTAATGGCATTGTCGGCAGCTTGCGCAAGTGACTCAGTAAACGCAGTACCCTGGGCTACAAGCAACTCGAAGCTGCTGGCTCGACTCTGACGAGTCGAAACCCAGGTAATTGCGAATACGACAACCGTAAGAACGACTGCGATGATTGATAGCAGTCGATAGTCAAATCTGCCTGGGTGAGAAACGGGCAATCCTTTCATCGCCCTAAGCTATTGGCACAGCAAAAGATGGGCAACAAAAATCCGGCACTTTATGCTGGAGCGACGGATGACTCAACTTCCGAGGATGTCTCAGGTATGTGCGACGGCTCCACCGGAATCCGAAATGTGAAGACCGCGCCGCCATCCGTTCGATAGGTGATATCCCCACCGTGATTTGCAACAATCTTTCGGCACGTAATCAAACCGATTCCGTGTCCCTTTCGCTTGGTGGTGAACCGGGTCTCAAACAGTGATTCTGCTTTGTCCGGCGGAACCCCGGCACCGTTGTCACGAATTTCTATCTCAGCATACCTGACACTGTCGATTTCTATGGCCCGAGTCGTGACGCGAATGATCTTCTCACCCTCAATAGACTTGATAGCGTCACCTGCGTTGTACACCAGATTGACAATCAACTGCTGCATTTGCCCCTGGTCAAGCTGAATCAAGGGCAGATCCACAGACAGATCCACTGCAATATTGATCGCATTGAACTTGTTCTGCGGTTTGAGAAAAGCAATGATGTTCTCAACCGTTTGATTGAGGGATATGGTCTCCAGGCGAGTGTCCTCCTGGGGTCGATCCATGAGCCCATTGGCAAATCGGGCTATCCGGTCTACGGTGGTTTTCATCAGATCTAGTTTCTTGTCCGCCTTGTCCTGATCGCCCTTTCGCAGAACAATGGGCAGCAATTCCAGATTTCCCATAAGGACGGCCAGATAGTTGTTGATCTCGTGAGCGATTTCACCGGCCATCTCTCCACGACTGTAGTAGCGGTCAAGACGTATCATCATCTCCTGGAAATTCTTACTCTCAGAGATGTCTTTGACAAACAGCAGTGTTCCGCTGGGTTGATCCTGATGAACAGCGATGGGACAAACGATCACGTATGCAGGAAAAGTCTCGCCATCAGTCCGCCGACAAACTACTTCCTGACCTTTCGCTGAAGACTCCTCACAGCCTTCCCTCAGCGACGGCAACCGATCGAACATGGAAGATACCGATGATCCTGTCACGTCTTCGGCTGAACATCCGAAGACATCCGAAGCCGCTTGATTGAATATCATGATGCTACCGTTACTCTCGGTGACCAGGATCGCAGACGGTGACTTGTCAATCAACATGGCCAGAAACATCTGAGTTTCCATCATCGACTGGTTGGACTTCTTTAGTTTGGCGTTGTATCGGTTCAACTGCTTCCGGCCTTCCCATAACCTCCTGGTCATGCTGTTGAATGCGGAAGCCAACCTGTTGAACTCTTTGTCCGCGTCAGCCGGGACGAGATAGTACAGTTCCCCTTCGGCCGTCTTTTCCAAACCCCTGATCAATCTGTCAAACGGCTGTCTGAACCGCTTGCTGAACAGATAGACGGTTAGCAGAGATATCAGCACAGAAAAGAGAAAGAGCAGGAAAATCACATACTGTAATTGTGAATTGGCCGCTTCGGATATCCTATTCTCCATATCTACCACGAGTATAGAAGGTGCCCGATCTCCAGCATCGCTGGCCTTGACAAAGTACCGCATGCGATCAGACCCAGAACTCCTCATTGTCAGAAATCCTGATTCCTCCTGACCGACTAGTCGCAGAATCTGCGAATCCTCCTGCAATACCGCTGCTGCTTCGGAGCTCACACTTCCATTTCGCGCTCTGCTATATATGAGCTCTGGTTCCAAACGAGCCGAGTCTCCCGATCTAATCAGCCACACGCAACTAACCTGCGGTTCACTGGCCAATGAAGTTATCAGTTGAACTCTTTGTTCAGGGATCGAAACCGATGACTGGGAATCATCTGTTTCCATTAGTGAAACTATCTGCGCAGCCCGAAACACAGTTTGTAATACCCCTGAGTTTTTATGGTCAACTTGTTGGCTATCAGTTGGATTGAACAAAATCAATGCAAGAGCAGCAAAAATGAATATGACCTGTAAAACAATCAGGTTACTGAGACGTACAAATATGCCAGGTTTATGTGGTGCCATTCCAATTCTCCGATGCAATCCGCTGTATCGATTATCGGACGACCACGTTTAGATATGATCTGAGATTTTAAAAAGAATGAAAAGAAGTAGGGAGTGGCGGAGGGGGGATGCCCGACTCTAACGTCAGGTGGCTGGAGGTCCAGCACACACCACTCCCTAATCAGTTAGTGCAAGAACAGATAATCTCTTGCAGTATGAATAAAAAGCAACAACTGTGCCGAAGGACAGAGGCCGACGGGACCAAATTACACTTATATAATAATACACTATTCCCCTTGTCTTGCAAGGGAAAAGACAATTCCAATCAATCACTTCGTAAATGCTGAGGATTCCACATGATGCAGAGACGTACGAATATGTGCAACGGTATGCATAATGATTGTGTCTTGCTCGGGCATGCTGATGTAAGTGTAAAGACCATAAAGACTTCAGGTGCGGTGAAACAGGGAAGTATTCCCTGAGCAAAGAAAAAGGCCGGTGTAGCAGTAGCAACACCGGCCCTGGAAAATTTCAAGTAAGCTCTACATTCTCTTCAGCTTGATTACCATTCTCGGCAGTCCCTGATCTCCACTTGTAGCCGTTCGCATGTTCATGTGATAAGCGTCTCCAGGACTGTTAGCACCATCCCTAGTATAAGGAAAGCTTGCCCAAAATGGTATAAGAGGGAAATTAGTCGTGTCGGAAATCTTGTTGGCAGGTTCAAGACTTATAAACACACAGCCGTAAGTCCAGGGGTTGCCATATGGCAGCAAATCTACAGGGTGGCTCGGGTCAGCTATTATGCCTGCATCAAACATTGCCTGCCCTGCCAGGAAATCCTCTCCCGGTACCATGGGGCGCTTCGTAAGGGAGTCCAGTATCGGATTTGACGCTGTATCCAGCCAACTTCTTACTATGAACGGATCACTGTCGTCAGGATCGTCAATCCGACTGAATTTCCCAGTCGTGAGCAGACCACCGTCACTTCCGGGGAACCAGTCATATCCTGTGCTAGCGGTATCGTACCACGCCGGGGGCGTAAACTTGCCCAATGGTATGATGGTTGTACCATCAATGTAATATGAAAGAATCCAACCCTGATATTTCCAGCCAAAACCGGAGTAATTCGGGAGTGCGAAGTCATCTTGAGTGAACAAGTCCAGATTCACGTTGTGAGGATTGTATGCAGGGAAATTATTAATCGTCTCTATTGTGTCCGGCGGTACCGGGGGGATAGTCTCAGCAGAATCATACACAACCGTGTAGTGATTATAAATGATAGGCCATACTGAGTCCTTGACCGAGTCTGAGTACAAAACATTCACGCGTTGGTGCATGAACGAGTCTACATCCAGACTAACCGTATCCCTTCCAAAGCCGATATGCAGAGTTTCAACTTCGACGAACAGTGCTTCCGGGTGCCATACGGAAAGCTCGATCTCGTTAATAGTATCGCCGGATTCGTTTGTGATTGGGAGTATCGTGTCCGGCACGCTCGATATGTAGGCATCGAATGTATCCGGAATGTCCTGCTGCAAGTACTGATAGCTAGAGAACCACAGGCCATGAAAATCGTTGGAAGCGCGGTTGTTATCGGTGACACATTCCATGTTGTAACGAGCAGTTGCACTATTCAACCCACCATCATTGTGCAGGAGAGGAAAATACAACCTAAGTTCTTCGGGATTACCTGCAATCGAAGCTATCTGCATGATCGGACCGAGCCTGACTATGCTATCAATCTCTTCAGTCTCTATTGTAACGAATATCGAGGCAAAGTCGTAAATATCACCATCGAGCGTAAACTGGCACGAATCAGTCCTCACGACTCCGTTTGAGTCCAGAAACTTCGCGATCGTATCATTTCTTATGTATGAGAATCGCCCCATAGATACAAGCTTGTCAGAAACAATTGACGTATCCGTGACAGGATCACGCGATACCCACAGCTCATATTGCATTCCCGCTGGAAGATTCGGTAACTGATCGACATCCAGGTACAAATAGGTTACAGATGCCGGAGCGTTGATATCATCCGTCTGAGAGCAACCCCAAACAAGCGCCAACAGTCCGAAAACAGTACAAAAGAACAGCAGGCGGCTATCAGGTTTCCACATCAATTTCTTCCTCCTCGGGAGCACCCGAAATACGTTGTCCAACTACGACAAAACTTAGCACCAAGTATAAAGTGCAGGCCGAGCACCTGTCAAGCTCGATTTTGACCTGCAATTGACTTGCAACACAATCACTTGAAATGACGTCTCAAAGTGCTCGGGGTTTAAAGAATTCGGTGCTGCAGACGATAATACTTTAGTAAGTGAGGAACTGCCCAAGGAGAGGTGTATCGTTGAAGAAATCGCACAAGAACCCCAAAGACCGCGGTCGAAACGATCAGACAAACGATCAAACCGATAAGCTGTCAACAAATCCCTTTTCTGATTCAGCAGACAACGACCAGGATTTGGGTTTTGAGGCCACCGAAGCGACAGGCGGCGACATGGAACCGCTTGGAGAGCATGAAGATAGCGAAACAGACAATGATTTGGATATCCAAAACCCAAGTGATTTGGTGAATCAGGAATCTTCCGACTCTTATGATAGATCTCATCAAGCGAGTGAAGACAGTGAACTGATCGGTGAATCAGCACATCCTCAACAGCAGAAGACAGAGTCATCAGACGAATTCCAGAAGGAAATCATTGCCAATGCCGGATCGCAGGATGGCAAGGAATATCAAGACAACGCCGGACGCGGAGGCCTTGAAAAACTGTCCGATGACAGAGTCAATGAAATCACCAGCAAAATGAAGGGGACTGAGGAATCATCAGATTTCTTGACTGAGAGGGAGAAGCGAGAGTTGATGTCCAAGCTTGATTCAGTTGAGGACGATGGGGACGTCAAACAAAACTCACGCAAAGCGCTGAAAGGTCAGGGGTTCGGCAATTCCCCCATTGTGCCACCAAAGAAGGCAAAGCAATCTGACCCAACGGATGTCAGTAGCTCTCTTCTCGAACAGCCGGCTCTTGATGATGAACACCGTCCAAAGATGGCTAAGCGTGCACGTGGTATTGCGTATTTCTACAGGAATTTTATTCAGATACTGGGCGAACAGGAACTGCATGATGACGACGACATCAGCGTAAATGGACGTCAGTACACACTCAAAAAAAAGCAGGCCAGCCCAAAGTTCCTCGCCGCAGTATTGGTACCGGTCGCGGCCATAGCCATGTTCATGATTGGGGCTTTCTTCAGCTCCGACGCAGACACAGGTCACGGAACAGTCGTTGGTTTTGCGCTGAATGAGGAATATCGCCCACTCATCACTGGCGCACAAATTCGCTTTCCTGAATCAGGCAAAGTATTTCAGACAAATGGCCAGGGGTTTTTCAATTCGGGACCGATTGAGTCCGGTAGTCAGAAGATTGAGTATATCGTGGACGGAGAGACAATAACCACCGACTACGTCACCATTGTAAGCGGCAAAGTGACTACCATTGCCCTTCGGCCGGACGATGAGTATCTCGCCGATCTGGAGCCAACTGAACCAATAACGACCCCTGCCGAAATAGTACAGACACCGGCTCCGCCTTCAAATGCATCTAGTATCAGCAAACCCGCCTCCTCTCAAACAAGCAAGAAAAAGTCATCTTCGAACAAAAAGTCAAAGAAGACCAAGACTACCGCCTCCAAGTGGGCACGGCTCAACCTGAACGCCGATGTAAGCGGTGCCAAGCTCACAATCGATGGGTCTGTCGTCGGGGCTGGAAATGTTACTTACGGTAAGCTCAGGTCGGGCAAAAGATCTTACATTGTATCCAAAGACGGTTATCAACCATCCAAGGGTACTATCGAGCTACCGGCAGGAAAAACGACCACGTTAAACGTCTCTCTGACCCCAGCCACAGCCGAACAGAAAGCGACTTCGTATGAAAATGATGACTACTTCTATTCCGGAGTGGACAATCTGGAACAGGGCAGATTCGATGATGCTATAGCCGATTTCACTGAAGCTATTAATCTGCGCCCCAGTTATGCACAGGCCTATCTGCACCGCGCTCAGGGATACGAGTCTATCTTGCACAACCGCGATGCCCGCAACGACTACATACGTGCGGCTGAGATAATGCAGTTCAAGGGCAATGACAATGAAGCGATTTCGGCCTACAATCAGGCGATTGAGATCGACGCCAAATCCGTGGCCGCGTACCTTGGCAGGGGCAATCTGTACCTTGCTCGAAGCGAAGAAATCGCTGCTATCGCAGATTATGACATGGTCGTGAATCTCGACAAGCGTAACCTCCAGGGACATATGGGACTCGGAAAGGCCCGCTTGAACCAGGGTTACCACAAGAAAGCTACCAAGCACTTCAAGAACGCCCGTTCAATTGACCAAAACAACCCACAGATCCACCAGTGGTTAATGCTGAGTTATCTGGGCGAAGGTAACACCAAACAGGTCAACAAAAGCTACCAGAAATTCATCAAGTGCGCCTCAGAAGAAGAGATTGCGCGACTGCAGAACTCATCGAAGTTCTCAGCCGCGCTTCGTGTTATCAAGGACTGAGCCAAGAGATCAGGAAGTGGCAGAGCAGAAACTTAATTGCTGGGAATTCAAGAACTGCGGTCGCGAAAAGGGCGGCCTCATGGTGGATACTTTGGGAGAATGTCCGGTTGCCTCAGCCATGCATTGTGACGGTCTTAATGACGGCGTCGCAGCGGGCAGGGCTTGCTGGACAATCGTAGGACGACGTAACCGTCTTGAGTCCACAGGTGCGATCGCAGCCAATCCCTGTCACAATTGCGAGTTCTACCGTCGCGTCATTCACGAAGAGAAGAAAGAGGCTCGCTTTAAGTTCGAAACCTTAGTCAGCTGATATATCCGCGTCCCGGATCACTTCAATTACCGTTGCTCTCTCCACATAATCACGGTATAATCTCAAGCAGTAATAACAACACGCAAATGGCGAGGAAAAGACGTATGTTTCACACTCTATCCCGTTCTACAGCTATCCTCCTGCTAATCATTCTGGCGTTGGCTGCCAATACGCCGGGTCAGACAATGGAATCCGACGTTACACTGCTGGATCAGGGAAAGTACATCCCGGATATCGCTACTTTCATGCAAATCGGTTACGCACAGCACCTGGGCTATTCCTGGGATGGTAAGGGCGTGTTTTTCAGAACGAAGATGTCCGGCATAACCCAGGCCTACCGTCTGACTGAGAACGCGTGGCCATATCAGTTGACTACATTCGAAGACGGTATCGACTTCTTCGAACTCTCCTGGGGTGGAGATATGGCGATAGTTGGTGCCTCAGTCGGTGGTTCCGAGCTCTCCCAGCTATTTCTGGTGGATACAAAGACAGGCAGGAAATATCAACTGACCAATAACCCTGAAGCACGATACCGAGCCGTGATCTGGGCAAAAGATGACCGATCGATCATATATAACTCCTCTGAAGAGAATGGCCGCGACTTCCACATCTACAGAATGGACATCACCACTGGCGTAGCAACGAAGATCTTCGGTGACTCACTCAAACTGGAAGGATCAAAATACCCTGTCAATCTGTCACAGGATGGGTCCAAACTGATTATCTCGCGCTGGAACTCGAACGTAGACGTAGAGATGTTCCTGCTGGACCTGAACACGTTGGAACACCAGAGACTCACGGAAGATACGGCGAATGTCATGTATGATTTCCCCGTTCTGATGCCTGACAACAAGACAATCTGGCTGCTCTCCAATGCCAACGAGGACGGCACAACAAGGCTGGCAAAGATGAAAGTCGGCTCACCGAAGATCGAGTTTCCAGAAGATGGTTGGATCGACCCGAAATGGGAAGTTGACAGCCTCGGTGTGTCAAGAGATTACAAGTACATGACCGCTGTTGTCAACGAAGATGGGTATTTTCGTCTCAAAATGCGGGAATTGGAGTCCAAAAAGGAACTCCCCTCTCCCCCATTAGATGGCCAGCTTTGTGGTGGTGCATTTGACAAAAATGGCGCTTGTCTGATTTCATTCAGCGGACCAACGCGCGCCCAGGATGTGTGGCGCTGGAACCCGTATACTGAAGAACTCCAACAACTAACCTTCTCTAACTATGCCGGAATCGATCGTACGCTGTTCTCACAACCAGGACTTATGAGCTACAAAAGCTTTGACGATCTGGATATTCCGGCCTTCCTGTATCTCCCGCCTGACTACGAAGAAGGCAAACCGATTCCGTTCATTGTGCACGCCCACGGCGGACCGACAAGCCAGTTCAAACCCGGTTTCATTCGCAATATCCAGTACCTGATTCTGAACGGGTACGGTGTCCTAGCGCCGAATCCTCGAGGATCAAGCGGCTATGGTCGAGAGTACAAAGCACTGGATGACTACAAGCTGCGAAAGAACTCGCTGAAAGATTACAAGGCAGCGGTCGAGTGGTTAATAGAAACCGGTCATTCTGCACCGGGAATGATTGGTATCAGGGGTGGTTCATATGGCGGATACGTGGTTCTTGGCATGATTACGGAATACCCTGACCTTTTCTCAGCAGCCGTTGACGTGGTAGGCATAGCAAACTACCAGACGTTCCTTGAAAACACCAAGGCCTACCGCCGTAAGAACCGTGAGGCAGAATACGGACCGTTGACAGACCCGGAGTTTCTGGCAGAGATTTCACCGATACACAAAGCGCACCTTATTAAGACCCCGCTCCTGGTGGTGCATGGCGAAAACGATACCCGTGTTCCTGTCAGTGAGGCACGCCAGATACTCAAGGCAGTCACCGACAATGGCGGAATCGTGGACTCTCTGATATTCTCAAACGAGGGGCACGGTGTCGGCAAAACAGTGAATGTCATAGAAGAGTATCGTCGTCAAGTAGCCTTTTTTGACGAGCACCTAAAAAAAGCCCCAGAAGACTTGAACACCCCCGAAAACTAACCGAAGAATTATTGAGAACAACCCAAGGGTGATTGGCAATAGCCAGTCACCCTATTGCATTTGACCTGATTTGTCAATAGCCCTGAGCGTTTCCAGCAGAACTTTCACGCAGTAATTCACATCCTCAACGGAAAGCTCCGGGTACAGCGGCAACGACAACCCCTGACGAGCGAGTCGTTCCGACTCCGGCAGTGATTGCCAGCCCGGCTGGGCTTTGAATACTTCCATACTGTGCGCATCGACCGAGCCTATACCCGCCTCAACTCCGTGATTGTCCCTGAGCATTCGGATGATTTCGTTTCTGTCCTCCTTCTTGAGCACCACCATGAACGTCTGCCAGGTGTGTTCTTCCGGTGCCTCCGGCAGATCGATATCCTTACAACCGCTCAACCGCTCGATGTACTGTAGGACGATTTCACGGCGACGTTTCAGAGAGCGAGCAAGCTTGCTTGCGGAACCTCCAGCCAACTGAGTGGTACCAATCGCGGCTTGGAACTCGGTCATTCGGTAGTTCAACCCGGGGAACTCAACTACTGATCCGGGGGCACGACCATGATTGCGGAAAGCTCGGCAGCGAACAGCCAACTCTTCATCATTGGTAACAACCATGCCTCCTTCGCCGGTTGTAATCGACTTGAGAGGGTGAAAGCTGAACACTCCGGCCTTTCCGAGACTTCCGACATGCGATGATCCCCCAGCCTTGATTGCCCCCAGCGCGCAAGCCGCGTCTTCAAGCACATCCAACTCATATTCCTCGGCAACTTCAAGCACGGCATCGAGATCGCACGGAAGTCCAAACTGGTGGATGGCTACGATGAGTCGCGGAGTTCCGAGGTCTTCCCGGATCGACTTCTCAATCCTGACGCGCAAATGTGCAACATCAATGTTATATGTCCCCGGAAGTACATCGATTAGAATGGGCAAAGCTCCTATAAGGACCGCCAGATTAGCCGCTGAAGGCCAGGCAAACGAGGGGATATAGACAATATCGCCCGGCTGAATATTCATAGCCAGATAGGCGACATGGATCGCCGCCGTTCCAGAAGATACTGCAATCGCCTGCTGGACACCTACAAGCTCGCGGACAACCTCTTCGAATTGAACGACTTCCCGCCCCTGGACCAGATTGCCGCTGTCAAACACGCGATGTACAGCTTCAAGTTCCGTCTCACCAAGGTTGGGACGTGCCAGACGATAGCGCAACTCAGACATCAATAAAGATGAGCCTCAGAAAAACAGATTTAAGCTGATCGAGTCTTCAACAAAAACGGGAATGTGTTTGATCGATTCCGCTATTCTCCCGGCGGAGCAATCCACGTATCGAGCGAATATTTATCGGCAAGTTCAGCCTTCATTCCCGTGGCTTCACCGAGTGTCGCATAATCGCCGATGCGGACCCTATAATATGTCACACCGCCGAACGGAAAAGTTGAAACAGACACTTCGTATCCACGCTCAGTGTAGAGATTCACCAGGTGTTCGGCATACTGGGATGACTCGCAGGAAGCTACCTGCACGGAATAGCCTTCACCGTCGCCTGTCGAAAGCACCAGATTTGAACCAGGTGTTTCTTCTTCGGGTACTGCCGACACATCAGGGACAGGTTCCGCTGCAGTGTCAACTTCAGCAATCTGGTCAGATGCTATACCGGTATCGGAATCACGTTCTTCCATCTCCTGCTCCAACTGAGCCGCATCTTTCTGTTTGTCCGAACATCCCATTAGCAATACAACCGCCATCAGCATTACGACAATCACTCTCAGTATCTGCATATTTCCTCCGAAATCGGATTTCAACAATTTTTCAATAACTGACACACGGCCACCAATCAGCCGTAATTCATACAGGCTTTTATACAAAACACCCATCTCCAGTCAAGAAACCCGCAGCCAAAATCCTTGTCAACCTAAAAGAGCCGTGAGATGAGCAACAATGCTCTTGAAATCGGAACCTCAATAGTATAAGATAAGGGCCGTATTCAGGAGAACCGGTGAACATGCGCGAGAACATATACGATTTTGTTGGCAATACACCTTTGGTGCGACTTAGGACGGGACTTCCCCCGGACGGCCCAAAGGCCTACGTCAAGCTGGAGTCCTTCAGCCCTACGGGATCAGTCAAAGACCGTATGGTCCTTCACATAATTAGAAAAGCAGTTTCCGAGGGGAAGCTCAAGCCCGGAGACACGGTCATTGACAACACTTCCGGTAATACCGGAGCTTCGCTGGGAATGGTGGCTGCGGCATTTGGGCTAAGAGCAATCGTTACAACTCCCGATAAGACCAGCCAGGAAAAGATCGACTTGATAAGATCATTCGGTGTAGAAGTAATTGTAACCGCATCAGACACCGCGCATGATGATCCCGAAGGCTATTATATGATCGCTCGGACATTGGCTCAAGAAAATGGCTACTTTGACCTTGACCAGTATAACAGTCAGGAGAATATCGAAGCTCACTATTTGTCTACAGGACCTGAAATCTGGGAACAAACCCAGGGTAAGATCACTCATTTTGTCTGTGGGATTGGTACGGGAGGAACATTCTCCGGGGCAGCCAGATTTCTTAAGGAAAAAAAACCGTCCATGAGGGCCATCGCCGTAGACCCGGAAGGATCGATCCTTGCCGATTACATCAAAAGCGACCGAGTGACTGCCGGACACGCTTACAAAGTTGAGGGCATCGGTTCCGATGTCATCATAGACGCGTTGCAACCTCAGTATGTCGATGAAGTAATCACAGTCTCCGACAAAGACTCGTTCAATAGAGCACGCCTGATCTCCAAAGTTGAGGGCATTTCCGGTGGTGGCTCGTCCGGTTCGGTAGCTGTTGCTATCGAAAAAGTAGCCGCAGAATTGAGCGGAGACTCTCTTATCATAGGTATTTTCGCTGACGCTGGTACGCGTTATTTGAGCAAATGTTACAACGATGACTGGATGCGCCGACAAGGCTATCTGCCGACGGCCGAAGGGAATGAATAATGAGATTTCGCTATTGCGTACATGTGGTGATGTTTGTGCTTCTGCTCTTTGTGACACCGCTCGTTACTGCGGCTGAATTTGCAGGCAACAAAAGCCTGGTTGTTGACGAATTAGTATATGACTTCGGCTGCGTGGGTATGGATTTCGAGATCGTTCATTTCTACAAGCTGACCAATACCGACCAGAAAGCGGTGAAGATTGACTCGGTGAAAACACTCTGTGAGTGTTCGCGGGTCAGGTTAGCAGACTCCGTTCTTGCACCCGGTGATACTACTACCATACGACTCGAGTTCGACACCAGGGACTATTACGGTGGGGTTCAAAAAGGTGTCAGAGTTTTCTATGGAAAAGGGGACGGTTCGAAAATCACGATGTTCTGGACAGCTATCGTCGGCCAATGGCTCTACAAGGTCAAGCCGGAACCAATTTCGTTGTTTTTTCTTCCCGGACAGACTTCTAAGAAGTCCACTTTTCTGAACACCGATCTTGAATCCATCGAAATCATAGATGTTGAGGCTCTGGATGATCTGATAACTGTACAACCTGTGAAAACCAAGGCCGAGACTGGCAAAGCCGTGGAACTTGTAATCACCACTCGAGAAGACATCAAACCTGGGACCTACCACACAAACTTCAGAGTGAGCTTTGATGTCGGCGAAGACGCCGCCGAGAATTCACTGCCGTTGAGAATCACAATTCCAGCGAAGATTGTTCGATACTGAATACAGTAAGAAATCAACATACGGACATCTTGCCAAAATAAGTTGACAGGCGTTAATGCCGACATATATTAGAGGACAGTCCCTGAAAGGGGACTACGATAGTCTGAATAAGCGGGAATAGCTCAGTTGGTAGAGCACCACCTTGCCAAGGTGGCTGTCGCGAGTTCGAGCCTCGTTTCCCGCTTGTAATCTATTGGGCGGCATAGCCAAGTGGTAAGGCAGAGGTTTGCAAAACCTTTATCCCCCAGTTCGAATCTGGGTGCCGCCTTTTTCATCACATCCAACTTTATCTGAGACAAGACCATACTGGATCAACTCGTCCTTATCTTCGCCTCGTTTTGGCCGAAACCATACTTATAGGTCTGGTAAATCCAGAAAACGCTTGACACACACTGAGTGTATGTATATAATTGATATGGAGATACATCAGGATTTGTACAGCATGGTCATATCTACCCGCGAGTCGCTGTATTGTGGAAATTGAATCGAACATTATAATATCTAAGCTTATGTGTGGATTGCAAAGTTCACGCGCTAAAACCATTGGTTTTTTGGAGGAAATCATGATCAAGAAAGTTGTAATGATTGCTTTCGGAGTAATCTTGCTTGGCGGCACATTACTGTTGGCCGCTGACATCACATCTCCAGAGCAATCGCGCAGGGTGGCTTTCCAGGATGCCTTGCAAGCGAATGAGTATGTGCCAACCGAGAAACCTGAACCTGAATCACAAGCATCAGGTAAAGCTACCTTTACGGTTGTTAACATCAACGACGCCGGTCCGGGCAGCCTTCGTGACGCCATCATCCAAGCCAACGCCGCCATCGGACACGATCTCATTGATTTCAACATCCTTGGTGTTGGCGTGCAGACGATTTCTCTGCAGACTCCTCTTCCCTGGTTGACGGACATGAACGGTGTTACAATCGACGGGTTGACCCAACCGGGCGCCTCAGCGGGAATGAGCCCACCCTCGACTCTTCAACTCATGATTGAGATCGATGCCATCGCCACCGGCGGTGGGAATCACGGCGTTCTCGTGTGCAACGGTGCCAATGACACTCTCCAGGGATTGGTTATCGTCAACCATGAGGAGAGCGGTCTCTCTATCATTTCGAACCAGTATTATGACGCTCATGATATTGTGTTCCGGTGGAACATCATCGGCCTTGATCCAACCGGAACTTTCATGAAATCCAACGGCACGACTGACATGACCCCTCCCGGCTGGGCAGGTATCTGTGTCCACAACAGCTCCGCGCCCTGGGTTGCGGTAGCTGCTCGTGATAATACTATTCAGGAGAACCTTATATCGGGCAACTACTGCGATGGTGTTGCGATAATTGGACCTGTTCAGCCTGGTGACGTATTCAACAATATGGTAATCGGTAACTATATCGGAACGGACATCACAGGCACGTTAGCGCTGGGTAATTTCGGTGAAGGTGTCTGTCTCTGCGAGGGCACGCACGATAATCTTGTCTCCGATAACCTTATCTCTTTCAACGCCCTCGATGGTGTCGGCATACAGGGCTTCCCACAAGAACCGGAGCCTATCGTCACCTGGGGCAATACAATTACCAACAACAGAATTGGCATTAATGTTACCGGTATGCCGGCCGGAAACGGCCATCACGGTGTGGTCTGTGGAGAATACGGCGGTACCCCATGGGGCTGCGCACCGGGTAACAACATTCGCGATAATGTGATCGCCAATAACGGTACTCTGAATATCATAAGTGATGGCGTGGCCGTTACCGAGGTCATGGGTTTCTGCGATTTTAACCTGATCACCCAGAACTCAATTTACGACAATATAGAACTTGGTATCGACCTGCAAAACGACGGGGTGACGCCGAACGATCCGGGTGATCCCGATGACGCCGGCAACATCTATCTCAACTTCCCGGTCATCATCAGTGCGATCTACTCCGGAGGTGCCACGGCAATTGCCGGTACAATCGACATCGATACTGATCCCTCTCAGGCTACAGTCGAGGTTTTCAAGGCTCGAATCGACCCAACCGGTTACGGTGAAGGCGAAATCTATCTTGGCTCAGCTACTCCGGACATCGCTGGCAACTGGAGCCTTGTGTTAGCGGGAGGTCTTGCTGTAGGAGACTGGGTCACAGCGACCACTACCGACCTGAACAACAACACTTCGGAGTTCTGTGAGAACGTCCAGGTTCGTGAAGAAGGCCCGGATCCCTGGGACTGCGAACTCAACCCGCCACCAGACAAATTGGGCGGCGGCTGGGAATCCGAACCCAACAATGATTGCACAATAGCCGACTACGCTGAGTGTGAACACGCCTACTGCGGCGATATCATACCCGAAAACGATCAGGACTGGTGGGTGGTCACTCTACCTCCGGGCGGATCGGACGAATGCTATTGCCTGCATGTAAGAGTATTTGCCGACGCTACTCCGGGCACCATCGCCACCGGCGGCGGTCTTGATTCCTATCTTGAAATCTATGCTGCTGACTGCACTACGCTGTTATACAGTCAGAACGACAACTGGGGACTGCTCCCCGACGCCGAAGGTACAGATTCGCAGTACGATTGCCAGGACGCAGGCAACTGCTATCACGCCGGTACAACACTGTATATTAAGGTGTCCTCTAATATGGGCATGAGCGAAGGCCCGTACCTGCTGGTCATCAACTGCTATGACTGCGTGTGTCCCAATGATCCTTGGGATTGCGATCTCAACCCGCCGACCGGCAAGCTTGGCGGCGGCTTGGAGACCGAGACCAATGACAACTGCATGACCGCCAACTCGGCTCAGTGCGAATACGCCTACTGCGGCGATATCTGGCCGACAGGTGATGAGGATTGGTGGGAGCTCGCATTGCCGACAGCCGTAGATGTATGCTACAATATCGAAGTTAGAGTCTTTGCCGACGACACACCCGGACAGTACGCCTACCTGGGAGGTCTGGATCCGCACCTGGAGGTCTTCGGTACTGACTGCACGACGTTGTTATTCAGCAATGATGACTACAACGGAACTTTCCCTGACGCCGTTGGTGCCGACGCCCAGTACGACTACGCACAAGTGGGCAATTGCTATCCCGCCGGAACAATACTCTACCTGAGAATCACGTCTACTCCAACCGGAGCTGGCGACAGTGGTCCGTACCTGCTGGTCATCAACTGCCAGACATGTACGTGTCCTCAGACTTCCGATCTAGTAGTATGTGAACCGCAACCGCCCACCCATCCACCTCACTATTGGTACGAAGTTACTCCGGAAGACAACAACGGTCGGTGCGATTTCCACGTCAAAGTCTTTGACTCTGACATAAACAACTACTCCAACTGGGTGGATCCTGCCGGCTGGCAGCATAACCTGCATCAGGTTGGCGGCGACTGGTGGGTTTCCTGGTGGAACGTCGGCTGCACCGACCCGATCTACAACTTCGCCCCCAAGACGTTTGGATTTGATAATTCCAACCCGTCCGTGTGGAGCGATTGGACTATCACAGTCTCTGGCAGCAACGACGATCCATTCAACACTTTACATGATCAGTCTTCCAACCACACGACTGATCCCGACGGATACGGTTACCGCGTGCACGTGCCTCTTTACGAAGGCCCGCACGAATACAAGTGGGCTCAGCCACCTGATCTGGAACCTACCGGCATGGACATCAACGCTACTATCCATCCGCCTTTCATTGAAGGAAATGTGCTGGCAGATGACTTCGAGTGTTTTATCACAGGTCCTCTTACACAGATTGTCGTTTACGGTTCGTGGTTTAATGACTGGGGTCCGATGGGCGAACCCTGCAACGTCATCTTCAGACTCAGCATTCACTCTGACATTCCAGTGGGTCCGGACGGCTGGAGTATACCGGAGAACCCGCCACTGTGGACAATGGACTTCATACCTGGTCAGTTCGATTGTGAACTGTATATGGGCGGCATCTTAGAAGGTTTCTACTGGCCCGAGATAGGGATATACGAGTTCCCTGGCGACACCCAGTGCTGGAAATACACCTTCCATCTTGATCCATTAGAGACATTCATCCAGCAGGGTACAGAGCAGGATCCCGTAATCTACTGGCTTGACGTACAGGCCTTTGTAGAAAACGATGTGGATGCGTTCTTCGGTTGGAAGACGACCCATATTGAGAACCAGTGGAATGACGACGCGGTGTGGGCTCTCGGCATTGACCCGCCGCTGAACCCGTGGATTGAGTTGCTCTATCCCGTTAATCACCCGTGGGAGTTCGCATCGCTGGATCTGGCTTTCGAGATCTACGGTGAGGAAGAGCCGCAAGACCGTGGGGCTTGCTGCCACGGGATTCCGAACTTCCTGTGCACGATCGAAACCCAGGCTGACTGCGAAGGCAACGGCTGGAAATACATGGGTGATGGAACGTCATGCGTACCTGATCCTTGCACCACCTGCTGTATCCCGCCTTCAGTGGGTGATCTCGATCAGTCCGGAGGAGCTCTCGGCTTCAACTACGACGGGGCTGACCTGTCCTTAATGATCAACGGGCTGTTCATTGATCCGGCGAACGGTTTCAATGGTATATGCCTCGACGAGGCCGATGTGGACTTCACCTGTTTCCGTCCCTGCGACGACAAGATGAAGATTGATGGTGCTGATTTGTCATTGCTGATCAACGCGTTGTTCATCGCGCCGGCGCCGTCCAGCTACTTGAACAAGTGTGACGGTTCGACGAATCCGTAACACTCAGCAATAAGCGTACTTTGCAGGTACGCTGACTGAAACCAGGCGGCCATCTCGATTGTGAGATGGCCGCTTTTTTGTTGGCCGAAGATTATCCGTGACTACATGAAGCATCTCATTGCCGTTCAACCCCTTACAAAAACATCTCTTGGTCAAGTATTTCCTTGCTCGCTTTCGTATTTCGCATATATTGACCGGAGATTTGAGAAAACAGGCAATAACAACTGCCAGATGATTTTGGAGGTTCTTACTATGGCGATGAAGATAACCGACGAGTGCACTGCATGCGATCTGTGCTTAGCTGAATGCCCGACGGGATCAATCACTGAAGGCGACATTTACGTAATCAATCCCGACACATGTAACGAGTGTGAAGATCAGGATGATGGCCCAGCATGCGTTGATGTTTGTCCTGTCGATTGTATTGAAAAAGCCTGATTGATGCCGAGAGATTGGTAGCCGCCTGTTTGTTACAGGCGGCTATTTTATTGCCAGCTTGTATCGGAGCCTGTTGATAAGCCCTGTACTGTGCGCGGCAGACCTTCCCGTCTGCCGATATCCTGATGCCAGGCGGCGCACGAGGACGTACACCGCCCACCGTCAATCAGTTTTTCAACAACCCCATAGCTATGAGGCACCAAGCAGCCATTTCTGGAAAATACAGATTCATCAACAAGCCCCTTGCTGTGGGCGACCAAGTAGTCATTCGTGTTAAATCCCACTTCTTGAAAAGCCCCTGAGAGATGCAAAAAAAAGAGGGCGCTACTCTGGTTGGGTAGAGGGGGCTAAGAAACTACCCAGGGACAGCAGAGAGTCACCCTCGAAAAGTCTTTTTCCACCTTGTACGAACATTTAAGATACTTCCGATCCTGACAGCCTGTCAAGCCCTTTTTGGGCAATGTGTCAATTTGATAATGCCAGGATTTGTGTGCGTAAAATGGTGCATCCACGATGTTTATGCAGCCTTACTATGTAAGTAGTTGATGGTATTAGTCTCTCTGTTGGGCTGTTGGCGTCTGGTGTTGAAGTGAAAATGGCATCACATAGATGACGCGATCACCGCTTCTGGTGCCTTGGAAACAACCCATATAACCTTCAGCCGCTGCGGAACTCCCAGACAGCAACGTCCAATGACCTTGATAGTACGAATCACCTTGCGGATGCTCTCTGGGAATTCAAAGATCGGTGTCAGCCAGTCAGAATCTTCTTCCAGACGTTGCTGGCTTTGGAGATCATGCTCTGCCCTGTCTCTTCCAGCAAAAACAAAGGATGCACCTTCTGCCTTTGATACACTTCTAAATGCACTGCCCGAATACGCAATCTACGCGGGAGTTCTTGACAATTCGAAGAAACCTTGTATTATTGGAATGTTCAAAGTGATGAATTGCATTTGTGAAACCTCCACCTGAGAAATCCCGACTTGTTATAGGTCCACAAATCGATAATTCATCTGACCACGAGAAGGTGCCATGAAATTACGTCTCGCTTTTCTCTTGATCCTGGCCCTGGGGCTGTGTTCGACATGTTCTGACAATTCAACCAATCCCGTCAAGGATGACCCGCTGCCTGACAGTTCCGCCTTTCTTATCCATTGCGCGGGCGACACCGCGGCCGCCGTAAGCCAGTACATCAGTGCCACCAACGGCGGAATTATCGAAGTCACTACCGCTGACAGTCTCCGGTTCACACTGTCGATCCCCGAACATTCCCTGGAGTCCTCCGCCACGCTGACTCTGACGCCGCTTAGCTCGTTTGAAGTCACCGGACCGGTCGTAACGGCCTGTGTTAATGCCGACAGCGGCACCGGCTTCTGTTATCCGGGCATCATTTGTGAACCGGCTGGTTTGGAGTTTGATCCTGCAGCAGTACTGGCAGTGGAGTTTCCGGACAACCAGCCGTTCCTTTTCGACAGTGGCATTACAATAGCGTTCTTTGACACCGTGATCGCAACATTTTATGCCTGTTCCACTATCGTGAATCAGACCGACCGGAGCCTAAGCTGCATTGTCAGCCATTTTAGCGGATATACCACCGCCAATATTCCGCCGCAGGAGGACGAGTGCGCAGCCTTGGAAGCCGCCTATCAGCCAGTCTACGACAACGCCCGGGCGACTGCCGGTGCGGAGCAGTTCTACCACTACGCGCTACGCCTTGTCGAGATACGCCGTGGTAATTATCGCAGCGATCCCTACGATTTCGGCCAGTCCTGGATACCCTGCCCGTCGTTTAACACCCAAGTGGACTTTGATCTATCGGAACTGATAAACCTGCACTGGTCCCGCCTTCAAAGCTACTGGGACGAGGTTTCAGCCGACCAAATCTCTTTCAGCGACATGATCGATCACCACCATCGCATGCAGGGCCTGGCGAACCAGGTTCTCGGGACCGACGCTCAGTCCGCCGCCGATCAAGCCGTGCGAGCGATACATCTGTATATCAGCAACAAGGCTCGCGCCCTAGGGACAATCGGTTACAACCTGTGCCAGAATGACAACTGCGACGGCCGAGATTATCTGATGTACGTTCTCCAACTCGGGGACCAGGGCTATGTGGTGACTTCCGAACTTGTCAGAGACGATGCTTACCTTCAGCAGGTCCAGCAGTGGTATGACGACTGCTGTGAAACCGACCTGGTCGTTTCGATAGCCGTATCAGGAAGCAGCATGATTGAACGCGTGGCCCTTGATCGGGACGATGTCTATGCCAATCCGTATAACTACATCTGCAGCCTCACGGTTGATGTCAAGGGTGCCTCTGGAACGCCAAAACCGGGGAAATCGGTCAAATTGTTTGCAGAGGGACAGCACTATAGCATCTCTGCGGGATCATCGAACGATGACGGCAAGGTCGGGTTCACTATCAACCCGCGCCGCATCGACTGGTATTGTCAGGAGACCGAGACCTGGGAGTTATACGCCGAGGCTTATGAGATCGAGACGGAGACCTGGGTCCGATCGGACCAGACGGTGCCGGTAACGTTTGTCAACCTCCTCGTGACGACAGAAATTGCCTATCAATACGAGTATGCCTCGACTGGCGGCGAAAGCTTTCTGAATGTTCACGCCTCGCTTTCTGGCAACGGGACTGCCCCCGGCAATGAGGTCGGTATCTGTTCCCGTGCCTGCGAGGGCAAACTCACCCGAGATTACTCTTACGAAAATTGCTATATCACGGGACAGGGCCTCTATTGCAGTGATGCCAGCACAATCGGCGGCGACAGCACTTATCCCTGCCGTGCTATGGTGGATATTAGCTCGGTGACGCTTGACAACGGACAATCGGTGGACTTTCTGTTCGGCGCCTCAATCTCACTTGGCGAATCGGTTTTCGCAGGTCTAATCTATTCGATAAGCTCTGGTACAATCGACACACTTACGTACGGACTACCCATGTCAATCTGGCCGGAGGGATCGATTTATCTTATTGCCGGCGATGCGGGGATGGATACGACTTGGACCTATCATTCACCACCGGAAGAAGATGCCGTCCAGACAGTCGATCTGCACGTCACAATATCTATACCTTAGCGTTGTTCAATGGAAAGTTGACGTATCGACTATCAATCAGCATTACCGCTGCTATTGCTTGCGCGCTGCATTGATCATACGACGGGTGGACTCTTCGACACGAGGCCAGTACCAGGGAACAAGCTTGATCAGCCAACGCTTGTGAATCTCTGCTGTCTCCATGTTGCGGGAGTAACTTGCAATCCGGTAAAGATCGGCATGAGCCTCAAAGATCGTCGAATCCCGAGCCAGAATTGAACTCATCATCGGAACAGCAACCTCGAATTGCTTGAGCATAAGCATACTGAAAGCTCGCTGGTATTCAAGGTATATGAAGTACGGCTTTGGAGAAACTGCCATCGCTGAATCATAGTAAGCGATAGCGGTAACATGATCCTGGCGACCGAACGCGTCCAAAGCCTGTTTGTAGTATTCCACATATTGAACCGGATAGACCGGGACAATCTCTCCATCAACAGGGCGAATCTTCTTAAAAGCATTGCAAATAACACCTTTGCCACCCGAATAACGGCTCCGATAAAACCACCCCACAGTGCGATAGCAATCCATAAACTGCCGATAAAGCAGAAGAGCCCGCTCTGCAGGAGCCGACGGTTTGATTCCGGTTGAAAAGACGATATAATCAGGAGCCTTCTGAAGAAGGTACCTCGAATTATGCTTCTGCTCCTTCCAGGTCGTCTCCATTCCCGGAATCGGCTCTTCAGAATAGCGCGCGATTGTGGAATCTGTCAGCCCCACAAGATCAATGATCTCATGTCCCAGTAACTCGTAACCGAATATGCCAATCGTAGCCAAAGCCACTGAGAAAGGTCTCTCGTCCGCCTTCTTCATCTCGCGCGCTTTGAACGTCATTTTCTCGGTAAACGCACGCTCCATGAGATTGTAGTGATTCACGAAAGATTTGGGTAACTGGTATGTTAGGCCAAGCATCCCCAGTCCAACCAGGAACAGGATCAGGCGCCGATTGGCCTGCACCATCTCTTTAATCAGCACCCAGACGGATAGCAGCATCAGAATCGATGCCGGCCCAAAGAGCGGCAGGAAGAAGCGATGTATCTTCAGCACATCACCGCCTATCAGAACGATGTACAGTGTATACAATACCGTATAGAGCCAGATGGTACGGGCCAGATTCGGTAAGCGTTTCCAGAATATCAGTGGCAGCACGTAACCAACTCCGTAGAAGCCGTAGTGGCTGAAGAAACGACCGGCATACTCAAGACCGCTATAAAGCTGGTCCAAATTGAAACTGGTCTTGGCGTAGAACGGGTTGGGAAGAATCGAACCGTAATAGACAAGCTTGAAGATCACGAAGGGCGTGGAGAGTACTAATGCCAAAGCAGCGCACGAGAGCGTAAATCTCGGGACGCGTTTCTCCTCAACTGCTTCAAGGATAATCAAGAGTCCGGTGACCACGGCACCCTCTGGACGCATCCAGACCGCCAGCAGCAACACGAACACCAGCAACCAATTCCTCTTCAAGTAAAGATAGAGCGAGAGCATGGCAAGAAAGGCGAATGCGGCTGTTTCCAGGCCAGCCGGCGACCAGTAAGCTAACGATTGATTGACACCAACCAACAAAGTCGCTGCCACTGCGAACCAGTAGTCCCGTCGCCCGAACAACATAGTGGCAATTAGATAAGTCACAACGATAACGCCGCCGCCCAGCAGGAATCCAGTGATCCGGGAAACAAGGATGAAATCGATCCCGAGAACACCCGCTAAGAGCATATATACGGTCCAGCCGAAATTGGTGAATCCCTCAACGTGTTCTCCGATGTTGTAGACCAATCCATGACCATTGAGGTAGTTTGCCACGTAGCGATAAGAGATGTAAGCATCGTCTTGTATGAAACTGAGACTGCGTGCCAGCAACGCATACGGAATCAGCGCCAGAGCAAGAGGCCAATGGCCTTTTAGTAAGCGTTTCAAGAGAGTAAGCTGATCGATTCCTTACTCCTGACCAATGACTGAAACAGCTCACTGTACTTGCGAGCCGAAGCGTCCCAGGAGTAATCAAGATTCATGCCCGCCTTCATCAGCCTGGTCCAGGGCTGTCGCCGACCATACAGTTCAACGACTCTTCTTAGAGTTGCAATCATTTCGTCAGCATCGTAATCCTCGAACACAAACCCGGTCCCTTCCCCCGTCCTTTTATCATAATCGATGACGGTATCCGCCAAACCGCCCACCTTGCGAACAACCGGCACCGTGCCATATTTCAACGCATATAGTTGATTAAGTCCGCACGGTTCGTATCTCGACGGCATCAGGAAAGCATCTGAGCCTGCCTGGATCTGATGCGCCAGGCTGTCATTAAACTCCAGAAACACTTTGAGCTTGTCCGGATACATGGTTTCCAACTCCTGTAGTGCCTCATGATAGCGCTCCTCGCCGTTACCAAGGATTATCATCTGAAGGTTCAATTCGAATAGTTCTTTGGCACCGTCCACCAGCAAATCCAGACCTTTCTGCTCGGTAAGTCGAGTGATCATTCCCACGAGCGGGGCCGTATCCCTAATAGGTAATCCTGCTTTCCCCAAGAGCTCCACCCGGCTTGTCCGCTTACCGGAAAGATTCAATAGGCCGTACCTGCAAGGAATCAACTTGTCACGCGAAGGAGACCAGACGGAATAATCAACACCGTTTACGATACCATGCAAGTCATCCGCACGTGTCTGGAGAACACCCTCCAGACCACAGCCAAACTCCTTAGTCTGAATCTCTTTGGAATACTGTTCTGAAACTGTCGTGATAGCATCCGCCATTACGATACCGGCTTTAAGAAAGTTCACACTCCCGTAAAACTCCAACTCACCTGTCTCCGAATAGAACATCTCTTCCGGAAGGTCCAGGCCGGGGAATTGTTCGGCTTCAAAAAGCCCTTGAAACGCCAGATTGTGGATTGTCAGTATAGTTCGTGTGTGGGCAAAGAACTCATCATCAGCATATATCGATTTCAGATAGACCGGTATTAGAGCGGCTTGCCAGTCATGCACATGAATCACATCCGGTTGCCAGCGAAGCTCTTTGACAATCTCGATGACGGCGCGACAGAAGAATGCGAAGCGCAAGTAGTTGTCCGTGAAATCCTTTCCGGTTGCCGGGTCCTGGTACAGATCAGGCCGATCAAAAAGCTCCGGATTGGCTACAAAAACCAGTTCTGCACCGGACATTCCGTCGTTAACATGCTCTGTGCTCACCTCGTAGACCTGATCTTCGAGCGAAACCTCCGCGCGAATATCCTGCCTCTTAATGCCATGGTGGGTACCGTCGATGATCCCATACCTGGGAATGAAGACTTTGACGTCGTGGCCTTCCCTGGCAAGAGCGGCCGGCAGTGCCGACATAACATCTCCCAATCCACCAGTGCGCACAAAGGGTCCGGCTTCGGGAGCTGCCATGAGAATTTTCAGTTTGCCCATACTACCCTACGTACCAACCTGCGGTGTATCCGCTGATCCCTGAACCTCGTCATCCAACCCTCTCAGAAAGGCTGCAGCTTCCTCTGGTGTTGTCGGGTTTATGTAGAACCCTGATCCCCATTCGAATCCCGCTACTGTTGTAAGTTTTGGAATAATCTCGATATGCCAATGATAGTATTCCTGATGCTCTATGGACAGCGGTCTGGTATTGAGCACGTAGTTGAATGGCGGGTTATTCAGTGCCAATTTCAATCTCCGCAGGGTATCCTTAAGACAGACGGCAAGAGTCAGGTATTCTGAGTCCGACATTTCAAGGAAATTCGATTGGTGGGCTTTTGGCATTATACACGACTCAAACGGAAAACGCGATGCATATGGGGTGAACGCTACAAACGCGTCGTGATCCTTGATAATACGCTCGCGATCAGTCAACTCCTGGCGCAGAATATCGCAGTAAACACAACGTTCCTTGAACTCGAAATACCGTTTCGCTCCCAGCAGTTTCTCTTTGACTCGCTTGGGAACGATCGGAGTAGCGATAAGCTGGCTGTGGGAATGTTCCAGTGACGCCCCGGCGGCTTCGCCGTGATTTTTGAATATGATTATATGCTTAAATCGAATGTCTCGTTCAAGATCGGTAATTCGTTCGCGGTATGACCACAGAACGTCTCTGACCTCAAGGTCTGTCATATCAACGAGATCGTAGTCATGCTTATTCGTCTCAATGATCACCTCGTGTGCCCCGATGCCGTTCATGCTGTCGTAGATCCCATGCGGCCGCCTGTCCAGCGAACCCTCGACCTTCAAAGCCGGGAACTTGTTGGAAATCACACGTAGACGCCATCCAGGCCTGTTAGGCTCCGAGCCCGCCTCACGATAGGCCAGAACCTCAGGCGGGGTGGCTTCTTCGTTTCCAGGGCAGAACGGGCAACGAGAGGGCTCTTCGGTTCGCTTCACCGCCGAAAACGACGATGGTCGATTCCGACGTTCTGTGGAAATTATCACCCAGCGACCAATAACCGGGTCTTTTCTCAGTTCAGGCATGCCACCTCCATTCAGGTACTGACGAATTGTAAGTTACTTCGTCGCTCATGTCAACGCTTTCACTGAACTGAGAGTCCTGTCAATTCTCGAAATCAAGAGTACCTTCATCTGGATTGCTACCTTCGGACAATTGCCGCAGGACCTCTTCTTCCTGATGAGACAGCTCGACATCTCGGCGTTTTGCTGTCCTGCTGGCAGTCTCAATCGCCTTGTCAAAAAAGTATTTCTCGTAAGGAGCCGAGCCGCCCCAGCTAAACGAGGGTATCTCCTTCTCTCCGACCAGATTACCTCCGAAAATATTGCAGCAAGCACCGATATTGATTCCTGTGGTCAATAGCGTACCGATACCGAATTTCGTATGGTCCCCGATAAACGAACCTACTTTGATACTGCCGGTATCGATTGACTGGCCATCCACCGTCACCCGGATATTGGAGTAGTTGTTTTTGAGATCGGAGTTTGTCGTCATGGCACCGAAATTGACCCAGGAGCCGACATAACTGTGCCCTATGAAACCGGCGTGGTGTTTGTTCACATAGGACTGGAAGATACTCTCTTCCACCTCTCCCCCGACGCGACAGGTATGACCAACAGATGACGACACTATCTTGCCGGTGACAACTACTGAGTTTGGACCAATATAGCATGGTCCATGAATGGCCACCTGCGACTCAATCATCGTATTGTCACCAATGTACACAGGACCGTTGGAGGCATCAATCACAGAGCCCGGACTGGTCTGCACGTCCACCCCCAGAATGACTGAGTCTGAATTTACAACATGAAGACCTTCAACATCCGCCGCTTGCTGATTCGTCTGAACGCCCGTTGTTCTCATGTACTCGAAATCCTCAGCAATTGATCGACTGATATCCTCGACAAACTCCCAGCAGTGACTGTAGAGGGTCGCCGAGGTATCAAAATCAGGAATCTCTTCACGATCCTTCAGCACGACAGGCACATAATCACCGGGCGTAGCCACGGAAGGAACTTGACTGGCTGAGTCAGGATGCAAGAGCACCGCTACAATCTCTCCATTGTTTTTGAACACGGTTGATAATCGTGATTCCTGCACAAGTCTGGGTAGATCTCCGAAATTGCGGATCCGACCGTTGATGAACAGCACCCGGTCGTCCTCTCCCCTTTTGATGAGATTGACGGGATAATCTCGGTGTTCCGCCGTGACAAGAGCCGCCAGACAGTTGCGTGCAGCCAGCCAGATTTCATCCGTATCAAAAGCACGACCTACCCGCCGGAACTGTGGCAGAATTCCTGCACGCATACAGAAAACAGGCCGCAAGTGAGTTACGGGAAAGAACTGTCTATACTTGTTATCTTCGTAGACACAGATTTTAGTCATCATCCGGCTTCCAATTTCCTTCCGTGAGAATGCTCAGTTTCTATTATCGACCAACACCTTGATCGGGTTGAGCAAAGACTATGTGGACCGTTGAGCACAGCTGTATTGTTGATTCATGATACTAATGCTCCAGCAACGATCGGCGTTGTTCCAGCAGTCGAAGCAACGGCAAACCAAGAAGATAGCACGCAATGAGCTGCCCCACACCTACCATTTGCACCGAAAACCAGTAGTTCACACCGATAATCGGGGCAAGATAAAGTGAAACTCCGAACGCATTCAGTAAAACCGGTGGTAATGGCGCAATGAGCACGTTGGGGTTTCTGCCGGCACATATGATATCTGCAAATATCCAGGTAACAGTCCAGGCCGCCAGTAGCGCAATCACCCCGAGAATCTGTTCCATTGACATGTCCGCTAAACCACTCAGCATCGGTAGAATCACGAGACAGGCAAGAGAGGCGAAACGGAGAATATGGATTAGCATCCAGTTGAGTTGTCCAGAATTCCTAAAACGAGCCGCGCTCAATAGTAGCACAAGCGATATCGCTGCAAGACCAATGACCGGTAATCTCAGAACTTCTTTGTTCAGCAACACAAGACCGCCCGCCCATAGCATAATTGCCGGTATTGCCGCCATGGCAGTACCAAACCTGCTCCTGGACAGATGAAACACTAATCGGGTAAGAATCGCGGCTATCAGCGTTATGAGCGAACCAAAAACGATGTCCTGCCAGCCCATTCCCCCAAACCAGTTAGCCAGCAAACATCCGATGAATAGCCCCGGAATGGCGGCCCTGGTAAGGAATGGCAATACTGTCAAAGCTTCCGCTACCCTGACCTGATAAACAGCAAATGAAATCGGTGCGAAAACCAGGCAAAGGACTGCATAAGCTGCTGCAATCAGACCTGCCTGGGCAATCTCTCGTATACTAAGCGGACGCATTGCCCCATGTAAGGAGCCCCACCCTGAAGTGTCAAACAGTTTTTGGAGAAGTGTGGCGGGGTTGTTTGACACGTAGTTCAAGTACGTCTACCAGTTCTATCTCTTTCTTTCGCCTGCTTCGACAATCACGAACAACCAGCCGAAGTCCGTCCCGCGTCACTTTGATGGCCACCGGCTGATAGGGACGTAGTTTCTGAGACAAACCCTGGGTACTGATTAATACCACGCTCGATTTGACCTTTGCTGTCGCAAATACCTCCACCATCTCGCTTTCCCGCGGATTAGTCGCCCTCTCAGGCACATCAGCAATCTGCAAAACACTTGAAGACCGAGATTCCGGAAGTTTTGAGCGAATCCTCAGTACTTTCCGACGTATCTGACCAAGTCGCTTTGCAATATACGAATAGCGCACCAGAGGATTGTGGCCGAGACAATATGCGATGATATCCAGGTCATCATCACCCAGCCTGCTAAAAAGGTTTTTCTCGCCACCTTCATTACCTGGTTCGACCAGATAACCGCCCGGTATATCAAGTTCCGCCAGAGTATTCAGGTAACGATACACAGTCCGCTCAGACACTCCGCACTCTTTGCTCATCTCGTCAATAGTGACATTCGATCTGTCTCTAATGAGCCTGGCAAGGTCCATTACTCGCCTGGTTTTGCTCATATTACCCCCGCATGCTACTTTGTCTCTCCGCCTACATTCCGGCGACACATTCATAGTGTGCGCCGCCGTGCTAATCCTGCCTGTCTGCTCCCGGTAGTGCCTTCCCCTCTACAACCACTAATACCATTATCGGACAAATGACTGACAGATGCCGTCAGTGCAAGTTGAAAAAGTGTAATCAGTCCCCTATGGTGCGGAAATTGACATTATCTGGCAGTCTGCCAGCGGCCGCAGCAGTGCCTTGTCAGATACTGTCTGAAAAAAACCGATGTCAGTCTGAATTATATGTACTGATCAGATACTCACCGACCAGCCTGAGTTCATCTCGCAGAGATGCCGGCGCTATAACTTCTGCCCGATCTCCGAACCCGAGTATCCAACGCTTGATCTCTTCGGTGCCGGCAACCGTCACTCGGTAAATGATTGATCCGTCCTCGGAAGGTTCCACTTTCTCCCTCGGATGGTGCTGACCGGACTGAATCACACGAGCGGCACTACCAACGAACCGAATAACCACTTCCATAGACTCGCCGCTGTACAACCTCCAGGCATCGTCGAAATAGTCCCTGGCGTTCACGCCGCTTTGTCGCACAAAATGATCGTCCGTACACGTAAGCTTGCGGACCCGGTCGATGCGAAATGTACGGAATCCATCGCGAAGCCGACAGAAGGCGACAAAGTAGAAAGCTCTTCCGCGGAAAATCATGAAGTACGGTTCGACCGTTCTGTGGGTAAGACCGTGTTCTATTGTCTCGTAGTCGATTTCAAGACGAACCTGCTCGCTGATTGCTTTTTCAATATCGGCATAGAATAGCTCAGCGTTTTCACGAGCCAGAGTAGTATCGATGTCAATGTGAGTAACATCCGGCGCTGTTCTCTTCTTCCGCTTGGTAACGTCAGAAAGACCCGCGTCCACTTTGGCCCTGATTTGCCTGAGAAGATTCGCATTGTGCCCCGTCATTTCCAGCGGCGACGATTCCAGCGCCAGCTTAAGACAGGAATACTCTTCGAAACTGAAATTCAGCGGTGGCAGGAAATTGCCAGAGGCAAGCTTATAGCCGTTGTCATAGTAAATCGGAACGTTCGCCTCGGACAGACTGATAATGTCACGGTAGATCGAACGCTCAGTTACACCGCATTCTTCAGCTAAACGAGCTGCGTTCAGACTCTTTCGACTTCGAAGCAGGTTTAGAACATATAGGAGTCTGTCATACTTCGCCATTCCCATGGTATCATGCCTCCGGCACCAATATATCCTTTTCACGATCTGCGTCAATATGGGTTGTCCCCCATACTGAGGGCACTTCCCCATCCGTTCATCCCTCATAGATCGACCATATCTACTCTTGTATGTGCCTGCCATTCTTAGGCTTAGAGGATCCGTTGAAATCGGCATTCCGTTTGCCCTGTGTCCAACAAAACATGGCTGGAACCTTAACCCCAAGGGGGAAACATGGCCAATAGAAGAAAAAACCGCCGCGATAGTCAAAGCGGAAGCTTCATTGAATCAGGAGTGATCAGATTCGGCTCCAAGCTTCTGCTGGGTTCTGTAGTGGTGTTACTGTTCCTGACACTGACACAATGTACAGTGAAAAAGCCTGAAGCCCCGACATGGACAACTCAGCTAACTGTCCCAGTCGTCAACAGGACCTATGCAATGGAGGAAATTGTTGACAAGATCGACGAGGACGGAATCAGCATGGACGCCGAGGGATCTATCCTCTTTACGTTCAGCGAGGAAATCGATCCTGTCGTGGTGGACAGTTCCGAACTGACTATATC
>QNAF01000002.1 GCA_003641405.1 Candidatus Zixiibacteriota bacterium
ATCTCACTGCTTCAACTTTGAAAGCTCGGTCAAACTGACGACGCTTCTTGGACATAAACACACCTCCTGATAGAAGTTAACTCTATCTTCTCGATGTGTCCACAATTCGGGGGAGGTTCAGTAACCCGGTAGCAAAGAATAGACTAAAGTGCATCGCTATTCGGATAGTCAAGGAGTAACAGGAAAAGCTATTTGGACTCCAGTTCCTCGGAATGCTCGCTCAATTCAATGATATCCAGGTTCTGGATCTGGCCGCGCATTTGACGCCATGGTTTCGCTTTGAGCTGACCGGTCCGTTGAGTCCGGCCATTCGATAGACTTTGCTCGTCATTTTGATCATGCCTGCGATCACCGGATCGTGACGATCTGTGCCTGTGTTTGGCAGGCGCTTGTCTTCTTCTCATTGTTCCCCCTCAAATATCAAAACCGCTGATTCTGAGATCATCTGTCAGAACTAACAAGTCTAATCGGTCCATATTGCTGCGGAATTAACTTCCACAGCTTGATATGTGTTGTGGTCCGGTGAATCTGGACAAAAACCGCACATGTAGTAGCTTGCCTGTTTTCTAAATAAACTCTGCTGATTTGTACCTGGTTTGCAGCAAACGCATTGTTTTGCCTACTCGATAAAGCTGCGGATATCACCGGCAGAACTCGACCCACCCTCCTAATTCAATATGGTGCAAGGAGATACGGCGCGACCCTCAGTTTGGGGGGCACGTCTGGATCAATGGCATGACTTATGCTCAAACCCCACAGCGCAAGAGTAACGGACCAAGGAGAGCATATGTTAGACGGACGATTTCAGCGTGGGTTTTCACAGGAACGATTGGCGAAAGGACAGGAGCCAAAAGTTCGCAAAGACGAACGCGGCTATTATGTCATGTCTCTTTCCGAAAATACGAAGGTCTATTTTGAGGATTTCTATGGTTTCCTGAGTGCTACGTATGCTCGGGCACAGATGGAGCGAAAGGAGCTTGATCGAAAGATCGAAGCAACGACCGCTCGCAGTTCGGAGACACTAACATATTATCGGGCCAAGGGAGTAGCCGTCGATCTTCTGATGCGGACTGTCCGTCGTTTCTATACAGACGGTTCCAATCTCGGCGTAGTGATGACACCCTGGTGCTTTGGTACTGTTGTACTCGAGAAGATTGAGGTATATCGTGATCGGATCGGCAAAGGAGAGGTGCAGGATCCAAACGTAGTGGGATATCCCTACGATATTGTCAGGTATATCGATGAAATTCACAAAGCGGTCCTGCTGGAGCTGTTTGACTTTCCGGAGAAGGCATTCCAGATGCGCTGGCAGTACTCAGAGATTCTTCGCAGGTACTCACGTATTCTCACCGATATCACCAGTCGACTTCAGGCTGTTCTATCGACAGTAAAAACCTTTGGGACTTGAGCAATCATTGGCAACGCTTCCGCTGAAAGGCCGGAACCAACGCAGGTTCCGGCCTTTTTTATTACCTTTCAAGTCCTCACCCGATAATGCCGATAATAAGCGGAAGAGCGCTCTTTGCAGTAATGACGAGTGATTCTACCCGTCATATTCCCGCATCGAGTCAAATATATGCACACGGCGACGGCACAGAAACGAACAGAAACGAAGTTCATGGCGGTCCACCTGGATTCGATTCGGGTGGATTCCGTGCTGGATTTCAATCTCTATATTGAAGTCAACAAGCGCCTGGTCCTTTACAGGTCTTCAAACCTCGCTTTTACTGACAGAACTCGCCAGAAACTGATCGAGAACAATGTCGAAAGACTGTACATCGAGTCCAGCGATCGACATGACTACCAACGATATATTGAGAAAAACATAGGCAGGATTCTGAATGATCCCGAAATCATGCAGGATAAGAAGGCCGGTATCCTGTACGATACTTCGACAAACCTCGTTCGTGATATACTCAGCAACCCCACCTTTGGAGACAACATACAGCGATCAAGTGATATTGTTGCCAGTACAGTGGATTACATTCTTCAGGGGCGAGAAGCGTTCCTGAGCCTGATGAAAATAACTTCGTTTGACTATTACACCTATACTCACTCAGTCAATGTCTGTACGTTTTCGATAGCTCTTGCCCAGCAGTTGGGTTACAATGACGATCAGTTCCTGAATGAGTTGGGGATGGGGGCGCTGTTACACGACGTGGGCAAGTCCCGGATTTCAGAGAGGATTATCAACAAGCGAAGTACACTGACGCCGATTGAGTTCGAAATCGTGAAGAAACACCCCAAATGGGGTGTGGAGATTCTCGAAGGTCAGGATTCTGTTGCTGAGGCATCGCTCTACCCTATTCTGCAGCACCATGAGCGTGGTGATAGACGTGGTTATCCTAATGGACTTTCCCTGGATGAAATGCATGTCTATTCACAGATAGTGGCAATAGCGGATTCTTTCGACGCCATGACCACCCAGAGGGTTTACCAGAAGGCCGTGGAAACTTACTCGGCGCTGAAGATCATGTTTTCCCTTAAGGGAGCCTACGAAGATAAGATTCTTCGCGTCTTTGTAGAGCTTATGGGGCCTACCGGTCTCGATGACATCTAATCCATTCAGGATCCTTTAATCAATACTGGACGACCACGATCACGCCTGCGATAATGAAGTTGTTGCGTCGCAGTTGTTTGATCTATATTGCCCCTTCAACAGAAAGGGTTTGTTGAAAAACCCAGAAGGACAGGAGGTCTGATGAAGGAAATTATCTCAACTGACAGCGCACCGGCAGCTATTGGGCCATATTCACAGGCAGTGAGAGTCAGCGGACAGGGGATGTTGTTTTGTTCGGGACAGATACCACTTGACCCGAAAAGCGGTGATGTTATAGGCAAAACAGCAGGTGATCAATGCCGTCAGGTCATGAAGAACCTGGAGGCTGTGCTCAAGGCTTCCGGCGCTGGCTTCTCTGACGTGGTCAAAACAACGATTTTTCTCACCGATATGGCAGATTTCGGTGAAGTCAATGAGATCTATGCGGGCTGTTTCGATTCCGAACCACCGGCGCGCTCAACGGTACAAGTCAGCCGACTGCCGAAAGACGTTCGGGTTAAGATTGAAGCCATAGCAGTGATCTGATCGACAAGTTTTGTACCGGTAACACACTGATAATCATACTCTCGAATGAGCAAAACGACGTCGCGGTGACTGCAAATGTGACCATTTGAAGGGTCAACCTAGTCAATACCCTGAAGCTTACGAGACATTCCAAAAACAGCTTGACACAGTCTCAGAAGGGCGTTTCTTCCGCTCCCAAGTATCGTGAACATAGTCACATGCTTTGTCTGGTCGTTACTGAGGAAGATGCGGTATGTCGGAATATCTGGCAGTATTGATTTTTGCCGTTGTTGGGGCTGCTATAGTTCTCTTTACGTTCTTCCTTGCAAGTCTAATCCGTCCGAAAAACCCGTATCCAGCCAAGAGTGTCAACTACGAATGTGCTGAGGAGCCTATTGGCCCCTCCTGGTTCCAGTTTAACAACCGGTTTTATATCTTTGCCCTTATTTTCGTCGTTTTTGACGTCGAAGTTATTTTTCTCTTCCCCTGGGCGGTAGCCTTTGGTCAACTTGGACTGTTTGCGCTTATAGAAATGATCATCTTCATCGTGATTCTGTTGTTTGGGCTTTTCTACGCCTGGCGGAAGGGAGTGCTTACGTGGGTCTGATCAAGAAACTCCCCGTATATTCAGAGAAAATTCCCGGTGGGGGGCTGGTGACAACATCAGTTGAGACAGTTCTGCATTTTTCCCAGGCCTGTTCCCTGTGGTACCTGCTTTTTGGAACGGCATGCTGTGCAATCGAGCTCATGTGTACCGGCGCTTCGCGCTACGATTTCGACCGCCTGGGCATGATTTTCCGCGCCTCACCCCGCCAGTCTGACCTCATTATTGCCGCGGGTACGATAACCAAGAAGATGGCGCCGAGACTTCGCAAACTGTACGATCAGATGGCCGAGCCCCGGTATGTTATTGCGATGGGCGGCTGTACGATCAAAGGTGGCCCGTTCTACTACGACAGCTATGCGGTTGAGAAGGGGATCGATCATATCGTCCCGGTAGACATATATATACCCGGTTGCCCGCCGCGCCCGGAGTCGCTGCTGGAAGGCTGTATCCATCTGCAGGAGAAGATCAAGAAGCAGAAGCTGAGCGACTGGCAGGAAAAGTAGAATGACCAGGGAAGAACTGAAAAGCTATGTTGAGGGTCATTTCGACGGCAAGTTGAAATCGCTCGATACCGGGCGCTACGACCCGATCTTCGAGATCCAGCCGTCAGATCTGATTACTGTTGCTAAGGCTCTACGTGATGACGAGAGTCTCAAGATGGACTTTCTCTGCAATCTGGGTGCGGTTGATACCTGTGAGAAGCTCGAGGTTGTCTATTCCGTTGCTTCTACTACGAAAAATCTCCGATTGGATTTCAAGTTCTCGCTTCCGTACGACAATCCCGAGGTGGACTCCATAAAGGAAGTCTGGCCCGGAATAGACTGGTATGAGCGCGAGATATGGGAACTGTATGGGATCAACGTGAGAAACCACGGCAATCTGAAACAATTCCTTCTGCCGGACGACTGGGATCAGGGCAACCCAATGCGAAAAGACTGGGATGCGCCTGACTTCATAAGGATGCCTGAGGTTTAGACGTGCCGGATCTGAGAACTCAGGAATACATGGTCAATATGGGACCGCACCATCCGTCAACGCACGGAGTGTGTCGGTTAATCCTGACCATGGACGGTGAGAAGGTTGTCGATATCGAGCCGGTAATTGGGTATCTTCACCGTTCTCTCGAAAAGGTCTGTGAGAATCGTACTTACGCACAGTGTATTCCGATCATGGATCGGTTCGAGTATGTCACTTCCATGTCCACCAATCAGGTATTTTCACTGGCTGCGGAGCGGTTGGCGGAGATCGAAGTACCGGAGCGGGCTGAGTACCTTCGGGTCATCATGCTTGAACTCAACCGGATTGCTTCCCACCTGCTCTTCTATGGCACCACGGCTATGGATTGCGGTGCTTTGACGCCGTTCCTTTATGGTTTGCGGGAACGCGAACTGATTATCGACCTGTTTGAAATGACCTGCGGGCAGCGACTGACATACAACTACATTTGGGTTGGCGGCGTTTCTAAGGATATTCCTCCGGAGTTTGAGCCGAAGTGTCGTGAGGCGATCAAGATTATTGGTGAAAAACTGGACGATTACCAGGGGCTTCTCAATGAAAACCCAATCTGGCTGGCACGCATGAAGGATGTGGGAATTCTCGATCCCGACCTGGCGATTGCGTGGGGTGTGTCAGGTCCGGTCTTGAGAGCTTCCGGTGTCAAGTATGACCTTCGCAAAGACGACCCGTATTCAATCTATGACAAATTCGATTTTGACATTCCAACCCTTGAGGCCGGTGACAATTTTGACCGGTACCTGTTGCGCATTGAAGAGATAAAGCAATCCATCAGGATTATCGAACAAGCATTGGACGGATTGCCGGAAGGTCCCATCAGGGGCAAGGTTAAGGCGAATTTCAAGCCACCTGAGGGCGAAGTCTACTGCCGAATTGAGAACTCTCGTGGTGAGATGGGCGTGTACATTCGATCCGACGGCAGCAAAAAGCCGCTTCGTGTAAAAATGCGCGGTGGCTCATTCAACCAGTTGCAGGTACTGCCGGAAATTGTTCGCGGCAAAGGTTACTACATAGCTGACCTGGTAGCTATCTTTGCGACCCTGGATATTATTCTGCCCGAGGTGGATCGCTAATGAGTGAGAGCCTGGGAATGCTGGAACTAGCACGTGTTTTTGGCTGGCTGCACGAACTCTTGGTAGATACGGGATTGGGTGAGCCGTGGGTGACGATTATCACCTACGCAGTACTCGCGGTCGTTGTGTTTGGTGTGCTGGCAGTGTTGGCTCTGTTCCTGGTCTGGTGGGAACGTAAAATTGCCGGCCATATTCAACAGCGGTTTGGTCCCATGCGTAACGGCTGGCACGGCTGGTATCAGACGATCATGGACGGTCTCAAGCTACTCCAGAAGGAAGATGTCATTATTGCCACACGTGATAAGCCGGTTTTCTTCTGGGCACCGGTGATATGCTTTGTAGCAGCGTTCCTGGCTTACGTGGTGATGCCGTTTGGAAAAGACCTGATAGTAGCAGACCTGAATATCGGCATTCTCTATATTTTGGCTGTCACGACATTCACGGTTATCTCGCTGCTCATGGCCGGATGGGCTTCGCACAACAAGTATGCCCTGCTGGGTGGTATGCGTTCGGCGGCACAGGTTGTTAGTTACGAAGTGCCGATGGTCGTTTCAATACTGGTGATCGTGTTGTTTGTCGGTTCGCTTTCGATGCAGGACATTGTGACAGCACAGTCGGGCAATATCTTCAATTGGTTTATTTTCCGGGTACCGTTCGGCCCGATTGCATTTGCAACGTACATCATAGCAGCTACAGCCGAGGCCAACCGTACGCCGTTTGATATTCCAGAGGCCGAGCAGGAGTTGGTGGCCGGTTTCAACATCGAATACTCCGGTATGAAATTCGCCATGTTCTTTTTGGCTGAGTTTATCAATCTGTTCACGGTCTCTGCAATCGCAGTGACACTGTTTTTCGGCGGCTGGAACGGTGCGATCCTTCCGTCGTGGCTTTGGTTCCTTCTGAAGACCTGCGGCGTTGTGCTGTTGTTGATGCTTTTCCGCTGGACTTACCCCCGGTTGCGCGTTGACCAGTTGATGAGGTTCTCGTGGAAGTTCCTGGTGCCGGTAACATTTGCGAATCTGATAATCGGTGCAATTATTAAGTACGCCGGATGGTATTGGTAGGATTGGGATAGTATCGAATGGCCATACTGAAAGACATAAAAGAGCTTATCCGGGGTCTGGGGATCACCGGCAAGCATCTTGGTCGCCATGCCATCACTATCCAGTATCCTGAGGAAAAGTGGACTATGCCGGAGAGATCCCGCGGCATTGTCGTGCTTCTGTCCGACAAGGAAACGGGCGAACTCAACTGCACCGGCTGTGAACTGTGTCAGCGAGCCTGTCCTTCGGCTGCAATCAAAATCGACGCACCGCGTGGCGAAGACAAGAAGAAGGTTCTAAAAGAGTTTGTTATAGATTTCGGTCTCTGTTGTTTCTGTGGCCTGTGCGAGGAATCGTGCAATTTCTGTGCTATCAAGATGGTTCCCAAGTATGAGTTCTCTGATGAGAACAAAGAGAACCTCGTTTGGGATATCAAGAAGCTCCAGGAGATGGGGCTTGACGTTGACTATGTAGACACCCGCAGGAAGAAAAAGAAACCGGTGGACAAAGCTAAACCCGCGGACAAGACTTCCGAAAAGCCTGCCGAAGCGACTCCGAGCAAGGAACCAAATTCGAGTGCCGGGAATAATGATCAGAAAAAACCGGAGGGTGATGAGAGTTCACCGGATCAGAAGGAAACCAGAGGGGAAGAATCATAATGGTTGAGCAAGCTTCCGTCGGTGTCCCGTTCTGGATATTGTCGGTAATAGTGCTGGTGTCCGGTTTTATGGTGGTGAGTCTGAAAAACATTTTCCACTGTGCTCTCTTTCTGATCTTCTGTCTCACCGGTGTAGCCGGGATTTTTGTGCTGTTGAACGCCGAGTTCCTGGCAGCCGCGCAGGTGCTGATCTATGTGGGTGCTGTCTGTACCCTGATGATTTTCGCAATTATGCTGACTTCCAATATGACCTCTAAGAAGATAATTCAGACGAACCACAATGCGATGGTGGCTTTCTTTGGCTGCATGATCTTTACAGTCAGTGTTGTCGCCATGCTCTGGATCACTACCAGGGACGGCATCTGGCACATGGCTACCGAGTTGTTGCCCGAAAACAATGTGTTAGTGATCGGCCAGCTTCTCATGACCAAGTTTGTGGTACCCTTTGAGGTCGTATCGATTGTTCTGCTGGCTGCCATGATAGGCGCTATCGTGCTGGCCAGGGGGGAGAAGGCCTGATGCAGTACTACCTGATTCTGGCCGCAATCCTCTTTGCCATCGGTCTTTTCGGCGTTATCACCCGGCGCAACACAATCGGTATCCTGATGTCGCTGGAACTGATGTTCAACGCTGCCATTATCAATTTCGTTACGTTCAACAAATACAGTCTTGCGGAGGGTCTGACCGGTCAGATGTTTGGTATTTTCATCATCGTCATTGCTGCGGCCGAGGCTACGGTTGGCCTGGCTATCGTTCTGTTGATCTACAGAAACTGGCGCGGCATCGACAGCGACAACTACAGCATCATGAAATGGTAGAATTGAGAGATGACTGAACACGCCTATTTGATACCGCTGTTGCCGCTGTTTGCGTTCGTCATGGTCGTTTTCTTTCTGCGGTGGAAGGAGCCCCTTGCGGCAGGTTTCTCAATAGCGATGATCCTCTGTACGTGGGTGATGTCAATATGGGTACTCATCGAGACACTGGCCCGGCATGGGGAGCCGTACGAGTTCTTCTTCTACATTACGAGTTTTGCCTCTCTGAATTTTGAAATAGGTATTCTGGTCGATCCGCTGACAGCGATGATGCTGATCGTGGTCACAACAGTCGGCAGTTGTGTGCAGATATATTCGCTAGGCTATATGAAGGGTGACCCCAAGTTCAGCCGGTTCTTTGCCTATTTATCGCTGTTCTGTTTCTCAATGCTGGGTCTTGTCCTGGCCAATAACTTCTTCATGATATTCATCTTCTGGGAGTTGGTTGGGTTAACGTCGTACCTGCTGATCGGTTTCTGGTCTGAGAAAAAAGTGGCCGCTGACGCCGGTAAAAAGGCGTTTATCACAACGCGTATCGGAGATCTTGGTTTTATAGTTGGACTGCTACTGGTAGCAGCATACTGCGGTACATTTAACTACGGGGAAGTTTTCGACAAGATCGGCGCCGGAGTGATGCCGCTTGGAGTTCTCACCATGGCGGCCATATTCCTGTTCTGCGGAGCAGTCGGCAAATCCGCCCAGTTTCCGTTGCATGTCTGGCTTCCGGATGCAATGGAGGGTCCCACGCCTGTTTCCGCTTTGATCCATGCGGCTACGATGGTTGCGGCCGGAGTGTACCTCGTCGCGCGGTTCATGAACGTATTTATCGGATCTGCGGATGCCTCGATGGTGGTTGCGGTCATCGGTATCATTACTTCGGTTCTGGCAGCGTCCATAGCATTGGTTCAAAACGATATTAAACGAGTGCTGGCGTATTCAACCGTCAGTCAGCTCGGCTATATGATTATGGCACTGGGTCTCTACGGGTACGATACGGCCCAGGGGCATCACTCCGCCGGTTACGTGGCCGGTACGCTTCACCTGATGACGCACGCCTTCTTTAAGGGATTATTGTTCCTTGGTGCCGGCTCGGTTATTCATGCCGTGCACACTAACGATATACAGGAGATGGGCGGTTTGTTCCGGAAAATGAAAGCGACCAGTATCACGTTTATGATAGCGTCGCTCTCTATTGCAGGAATATTCCCGCTGTCAGGTTTCTGGTCAAAGGACGAGATTGTAGTGGCAACTTCACACCACCCTATCTTCATGGTCCTGACACTGACGGTGGCGTTCATGACGGCGTTCTATATGTGGCGGCTGTGTTTCCTGACGTTCTTCGGGGAGCCGCGTGACGCTGAGCGGTATGAACATGCGCACGAATCGCCAAAATCGATGACCGGGCCGCTGATTGTTCTGGGCGTACTCTCGGTTGTTGCCGGATGGGTGGCTCTGCCGTGGCTACATCATGGTTTCTCGTCGTTTGTCTATCATGGCGAGGTTCATCACGCCGGACCGAACTACTTGCTGATGTTGATATCAACGGTGGTGGCGGTGTCCGGTATTGTTCTGGCATGGCTGGTTTACCATAAGAAAGCGATTTCCGCAGACGCGCTGGCGGAGAAATTCCGCCCCATCCACACTCTGCTGTACAACAAGTACTATTTCGATGAGTTGTACGACTTGATCCTCATTCGTCCAATACTTGCATTTGGGCGTTTCTGGTGGAGTTTTGACGCACGTGTAGTTGATGGCATGGTCAACGGGACAGGCAGGGCAACCATACTGTGGTCGGATCTGAAAGAGTGGTTTGATGTTCACATTGTCGATGGTGCGGTCAACGGATGTGGCTGGGTTGTAAATCAGGCGGCGTCAAAACTGAAATACTTGCAGACAGGAGCGGTGCAATTCTACGCACTGTTCATGCTACTGATGATAGTTGCTGTTGCGTTGTTCAAATTCGAGATGACTCGTGTGGCTACTACGTGGCCCGTGCTCACCGCGATTTTCTTCAGCGGTGTTGTGTTGCTGGGATTGCTTGTCAGGCAGACAGCCAACAAGAAGAAGACCGCCGATGTGCTCGAGAGTGACAAATAGTCTATGATGCTGGAGGTTTGAAGATAGTATGGGCATACTGAGCTCTTTGATATTTATCCCGCTGGCGGGAATGGTCATCGTGATGCTGATCCCCAAGGAAAACAAGTGGGCGATTCGGTGGACTGCGACTATCTTCAGCGGTATCCCCATGATCCAGAGTTTCTGGCTGACTTGGGACTATTTCTTCAATTACTCCGGATCTTCCGCTATGGCCTACGTCGAAGGGCCATTCAACTGGATACCATCGCTGAACATCCAGTATTTCCTTGGAGTTGACGGCATCTCGGTGCCGATGCTTTTCCTGACCGGTCTTCTGAGTTGCCTGTCGATTGTAGCGTCGTTCGGTATTGACAAGCGGGTCAAGGAGTACTTCGCGTTCTTCCTGCTTCTTGAAACCGGCATGATGGGTGTCTTTGTATCGCTGGACTTCTTCCTGTTCTACGTTTTCTGGGAGATTATGCTGGTGCCGATGTATTTTCTCATCGGTGTCTGGGGCGGCCCGCGCAAAGAGTACGCGGCGATCAAGTTCTTCCTCTATACCTTGTTCGGTTCGATCTTCATGCTGGTGGCAATCCTGGTACTGTATTTTACCAGTGAACCACATACGTTGAACATGCTGACATTGATTGAGACCAGTCCGGCTCTGTCGCATACGCTTCAAATGGTCTGTTTTATTTTCTTATTCATAGCCTTTGCCATCAAAGTTCCGGTATGGCCGTTCCATACATGGTTACCCGATGCTCACACGGAGGCACCGACTGCCGTGTCAGTCATCCTGGCCGGTGTTTTGCTGAAGATGGGCACTTACGCGATGCTTCGGATCAGTTGGCCGATGTTCCCCGACGCGCTGCGAACACTTTCGTTCTGGATTGCAGTATTGGGGGTGATCGCAATCATCTACGGTGCCCTGGTATCGATGGCACAGAAGGACCTAAAAAAACTTGTGGCGTATTCGTCGGTGTCACATATGGGATACTGCATGCTGGCGCTGGCGGCGTTTTCTTCGGCTCAGGCGATTGCCGGCTGTATGTTCCAGATGATCTCCCATGGTCTGATAACCGGCGCATTATTCCTATTGGTAGGCGTACTCTATGATCGCGCTCACACCAGGGAGATTGCACTCTTTGGCGGGATTGGCAGCAAGCTGCCGATATACACCGGCATTATGGTGTTCTTCTCGATGGCGGCGCTGGGTCTGCCGGGCATGTCCGGATTCGTTTCTGAGTTCATGATATTCGTTGGTGCTTTTGGCGCTCTCAATAAAGTGCTGGTTGGTATTTCGGTACTTGGTGTTGTACTGGGAGCCGCATACATGTTGCGCATGGTGCAGAACGTATTTTTGGGTCCGTTTAACGAAGAGAAGTGGGGTGGCCTGACAGATATCAATCTGCGGGAATTAGTAACTGTTGTTCCGTTGATGGTACTGACGCTTTTGATAGGCATGTATCCAAAGCCACTAACCTCTTTGATGTCAGCAACTCTTGAGAACCTTATTACTCTGATGGCCAGGTAACAAGATGGATTTCCAGCTTCCAGATTACAACGTGTGGCAGATGCTGCCGGAGATAGTGCTGTTTGTCTGGGCGCTGGCCGTCATTGTTTTTGATCTGGGTACCAAGCGCAAGACCGGTTCGGCTGTGGGCTACTTTGCCATGCTGGGTTTGGTCGTCAGCGGGATTGCCCTCGCGATTGTCGGTCATGGTCGCGGGTTCGGCAACATGTTTTTCAACGACTCACTGGCCGTGTTCTTCAAAGTGATCTTCCTTGGCGCTGCTTTCATGACTATCGGCTCGTCTTTCGGAATTACGAAGGAGAAGATTGTCAATCACAGGGGAGAGTATTTCGGACTGTTGCTCTTCTCAACCGTGGGCATGATGTTCCTGGCCTCAGCGTCCGAGTTGATAACTCTGTACATCGGGTTGGAGTTGACGACCATTCCGCTGTTTGTGCTGGCGGCGTTTTTCAAAGATGACAAAAAATCGGTCGAGGCGGGAATCAAGTACCTGGTCGTAGGTGCACTTTCTTCGGCGTTTCTGCTGTACGGTCTGTCATTCCTGTACGGCTTGACCGGGACTACCGATATCCTGCAGATGCGATTCAATCTCGCGGCCGGACAATTGAGCACAGGTGGCGACATCGGCGTGATTTTGATAGTGGCAATCATTGCCCTTTTGGCGGGAGTAGGATTCAAACTGGCGCTGCCACCGTTCCACCAGTGGGTGCCCGATGTATACGAAGGTGCTCCAACACCTATCACGGCTTTTCTGTCTGTCGGTTCCAAGGCGGCCGGGTTGGTGGCTTTTATCAAGATTTTTGTTCTGGGTCTTTATGCTTATTATGAGCCATTCATGGCTCCGAACGACTGGGGTATGCTGACCGGTGCACTGGCAGTTGGCGCCATGATTCTCGGCAACGTGGTAGCTATTCGCCAGAAAAATATCAAACGAATGCTGGCCTATTCATCGATTGCCCATGCGGGCTATATCATGATCGGCATGCTTTCCATGAACGAGTTGGGTCTGGCTTCGGTCGGCTTCTACATGTTCGGCTACTTGTTCACTAATATGGGTGCTTTTGCGTTGATAGCGCATTTTGAGGATAAGACCGGTAGTTGTGAGATAAAGGATTACGCCGGTTTGTCCAAATCCTCCCCGTTTGCAGCAATGTCTCTGACTATCTTTCTGTTGTCTCTTACGGGCATACCGCCGCTGGTCGGTTTCTTTGGAAAATACTACGTTTTTGCGGCAGCTATCAAGTTGGCCGGGTCGGGTCCTGGTTACGACTGGATCTACTGGATTGTAGGTGTTGCCCTGATTACCTCAGTGATTGCCCTGTACTACTACGCGAATGTTATTCGTACGATGTATTTCATCAAGAATGATGCCCCGGTCAAGCTGGTGTTTTCAGCACCCGCGCTGTCGATGGTCGTTATCGGGCTGATTGGTGTCTTTTTAGTCGGCCTGAATCCCGAACCTTTCATCCAGTTTGCCTCAGGGATTCCGTTTACGGCAGGTTTCATACTCCCTTAAAGGTGATCCAAAAAAATTGACTTTGATCAATCAGTCGGGTATACTCGGCTGGCTGGTTATTTGATGTTGAGGTTGTGCGGTATTTGCCATGAACAGAGTCGTTGATACTATCAAGCGGTATTTCATCAGCGGTGTGCTGGTTGTCGTACCGGTCATACTGACTTTCATAGTGTTGCGCTTTCTGTTCAATGCCGTTGACGGTATACTTCAACCAATCCTACACCCACTGCTGGGGTACTACCGAACCGGTCTTGGTGCTTTGACCACTATTCTGATTATCCTTCTGGCCGGCGTGGCTACACGGAATATCGTTGGCGCTCGCTTATATCGGTTGGGGGATCGTCTTCTGGCGCGCGTGCCGCTAATCCGCCCCATATATTCTTCATCTAAGCAGTTACTTGAGGCCCTGACAACTTCGGATACGCGATCATTTCAGGACGTAGCCATGATCGAATATCCACGCAAGGGGATTTACGCCCTGTGCTTCGTTTCCCATTATCTGTCAATCCGGGTCAGTGGTGAGATCAGACAGTTTGCAACCTGTTTTATTGCGTCCACGCCAACACCTGTTTCCGGTATGGTCGTAGTAGTCCCGGTTGAAGATCTGATGATCGTGGATATGACGATAGAACAGGGTGTCAAGTTTTTCGTTTCAGGAGGCGTAGCATCGCCGGAACTAATCAAGAGAAAGCCGGAAACCCCGGCAGTCTCATGCCCGGAGGTAGATAATGAAACTGGCTAATTTGTTGATGGAACGCCGGATCAACATGAATCTGAGGGCTCGGACCAAGGATGAGGCGGTTCGGGAACTTCTCGAGATGATACCTTTTGAGGGAATTATCCTGGACCATGAAACGATCCTGAAATCCATTCGAGAACGTGAAGAAGTAGAGGATACTTCGTATGGTCGTGGTTTTGCCTTTCCACATTCCAGGACCGACGCCGTGGACGAAATGTATATTCTGATGGGTGTGTCGCATCAGGGTCTGGAAGACAAGACTCTCGATGACATCTCGGTGCATGTTGTCTGTCTCCTGCTGACACCGTCTACAATCGCTAAACTGTACCTTCAGACACTCTCCGGTCTGGCAGCGCTGGCTCGTACCGAAGGTACCCTGGACAAGATTCTCAGTGCCGCTTCCAAAGCCGATCTCATCAAGCTGGTTTCCGACACCAATGTCACCGTGGACAAGCAGTTGATGGTCAAGGATGTGATGCGTCACGACGTAGCTACTGTCACGCTGGATGACACCCTGAAGGAAGTGGCGAACCGGATGTGGCGAAATCGTCTTTCCGCCTTGGCGGTAGTCGATGATGAAGGTCGACTGGTTGGGGTTATCGATGACCGTGACCTGATAAAGGCTGCTTTGCCCGACTACAAGTCATTGATTTCCAACCTGAACGACGATATTGATATTGAACCATTGGAAGAGTTACTCAAGAAAGAAGACAAGATCAAGGTGGCGCAACTCTGCCGCGATGATTTTGAAGTCACCGCACCGCAGACAAGAATAGTGGAAGTCGCCGCGATGATGATATTCAAGAATATTCGAAGAGTTTTTGTCACCGAAGAGAGTCGCCTGGTTGGGGTGCTACTGCGTAAGAATATCGTCAATATGGTCATTCGTGGATAAAACTCGGCACAACCTGATTCCTGAGATAGCAACCAAGTGATGACTTCCGAGCATAAACTCCCCGTTAGTACCACATCCTACGTCTACCTGGTCCTGGCATTCCTGGTTGCGGCACCTGGTCTCTACTGTGGCATTACCGATACTCACGTTACCCCGTGGCTGGGGGCGATCATGTTCGGGGTTGCCGTATTCGGCGCGGCCTTCATTCTATCCTGGGCGGCCGAAGCAGCCCAAGTTGATATCTCGGAATCGTTGGCTGTGGCCATTCTGGCCCTGGTGGCGGTGTTGCCGGAGTACGCGGTTGACTTTGTGTTTACTTGGAAGTCCGCTCACGACCCATCGCAGGCACACTACGCTATCGCCAACATGACTGGCTCCAACCGTTTGCTGGTTGGGCTCGGGTGGCCGGCTGTCTTGCTGGCTTTTATCGTGGCCCGTAAGCGCAAAGAGTTGGTGTTGGATAAGTCCCAACGGGTCGAGATCTTCTATCTGGCCATAGCCACCCTCTACTCGTTTACCATACCGCTCAAGGGTTATCTGAACCTCATCGACACAGTCATTCTTGTAACGATATTTGTCATGTATACTCGTCGAGCGGCTCAGATGGAGTCTGTTGAACCTGAGTTTGTCGGGCCAACCAAGATCTTGGCTAATATGAGGGACGGTCCTCGTCGCTTGTTTACGGCCTTTTTCTTCATCTTCTCAGGCACGGCGATTTTCTTTGTAGCCGAACCATTTGCCGAGTCGCTGGTGGCAACAGGCAGTCAGTTGGGAGTGGATGAGTTCCTGCTGATTCAGTGGCTGGCTCCCATTGCTTCTGAGGCACCGGAGTTCATTGTCGCAATTACCTGGGCGCTGCGTGGCGCCGGACGGGCGGCAATCAAGGTTCTCATTTCGTCCAAGGTGAATCAGTGGACGCTGTTGCTGGGTACAATCCCACTGGTATTTGCCATATCGGGGCAAGCTGTGCGCCCGTTCGTACTTGATGGTTTTCAGCAGCAGGAGTTGTGGCTGACTGCAGCTCAGTCACTTTTCGGGGTAGCTGTGTTAGCGAATCTTCGTATGAGCCGTGCAAACGGACTACTTCTGGCCAGCCTGTTTACGGCTCAACTGATAATCTCGCAGATACGAGTCGAAGTGGCTATTTTGTACATGGCACTGGCAGTCTTTTATCACGTTAAGCATCGCGATTGTCTGTTTCCAGCCGCACGCGAAGGACTGGGAATGCGCGAAAAGGTCTCCGGCTAGCTCTTGGACTTCTCGAAACAATTGGATTTTTCAGAAATGACTACTCTAGTAGCCCACCCAACGGGTGGGGTCTTGTAATTCCACTGTCATCCCACCTGTTAGGTGGGCTACCAGACCGAACAATCAGTAATATAAGAACAGTCTTGTAGGGACTGTCTTTAATGTCAAGAGAGTTTTGGGTTCCAGTATTCGTTTTTGCCTAGTGCCCCACAGCTTGCTGTGGGATCTGATCGTTATACAGCTACCTAGGATGGTTCGCACAGCAAGCTGTGCGCGACCCAAATGGATAGAGGGCGGTTTTTCAACTAGCCTTCGTACTCTTCTTGATCTTTTCACTGAAGCCAATACGCGGGAACGGATTGACAATTGCGCTGGCGATGTTGGTCAGGTGGGAATTGGTTCGCTTGAGGAACCGTAAGTACAGTGCAATGCAGACACTGTCACCGGTTGAGAGTTTAGCATCCTTGCCCTTGACCATATCACTGATGATGCGATCAGCTTTCTTGCTGAGTTCGTCTTCCGCCCGCATGATCTTCCGAGCGAGCTTCTTATCCTGAGTTCTCAGAACCTCAATCGTAGATGTGAAATGCTCTTCGATTGTGGCCTCGATTTTCGAGAGTGCAGTCTCAGATCCGGCCGCCTTGAGTGCTTTCTTGTGATCTCTGGCCAGACCGGAGATATTCTTGGTGTAGTCCCCGATTCTTTCAACATCGATCACAATTGAGACCAGCACCAGTCCGGGGACAAGGTTCCGGGTACCCGCGACTGTCAGGTGTGTCAGAACGTTGCGACGAACCTCACGCTCATACTTGTTGATTTTGCGATCGCTTTTCTTGAAATCGAATGGCAAAGTTGCCGTATCAAGCTCGCGGAGTACTTCACGCGCAGCTTTGTACATCTTGTAGTCAAACTCAAGCATAGTCACGGTAGTCGTGTACGCTTTGTCGAGCAGACTCTCGGATGTGAACAATTCCTTGAACTTCGAAAACATACCGGTCACCTCATCATTAAGAGTACCATACCGGGTAACACAAAGAAAACAACTATTATGTACGCGATGGGGAGCAATCTCGATTTTTGGGTCATCTCGGCTAATCGTGTGGCCAAGCCTATCGGTATGCGCTTGAGCGGCCAGAATACACCTATACCGTAGATGTTGAAAATGAGATGCGCAAAAGCAACTGAGACAGCCTGGGGTGAACCGGTGACAAACGAGGCCAGGAACGCTGTAATGGTTGTGCCGACGTTGGCTCCGAGCATGTAGGGGAAAACCTGGTTCAGTGTAATTACTCCGGCACCCAGCAGCGGAATAACGAGTGAGGTCGTAATAGATGACGACTGTACCAGCACCGTGAGTGAGACTCCCAGTACAAGACCCAGTGCAGCATTGCGGAAAACATAGCGTTGGAAGAAGATCTCCACCCTCGCAAGTACCATTGATTTCAGCACTTTGACGATATAGCGCAACGCAACAAAGAGCAGCACCATAGCCAACAGCGCCGCGAGCCAGGCTGAATCGCCAGTATAGTGAATGATCTCACTGGCTACCGGCTTGGTCATTGCCCCTAAAGGGGAACTGAACTTGAGACCGCCAAACCCCTCAAACATTTCACCCAGGACAAGGGCTGACTTGCCAATTATATTGAAATGCCACTGCAACGGCAGAAGTACGGCTACTGCACACAGATTGAAAAAGTCGTGTACAACCGAACCGGCAAAAGCCCTTTTGAACTCTTCACCGCGCGATATGTGAGCCAGTGAGACAACCGTGTTGGTAACTGAAGTGCCAACATTGGCACCCATCACCATCGGCACCGCGCTTTCGAAGGTCAACAATCCTGTGCCAACCAGCCCCACGATGATAGTTGTGGTAGTTGACGAAGACTGGATAATCGCCGTGGCGAGGATACCAATGGCTAACCCTACAAGCGGGTTGGTTGTGGCACCAAAAATCGCCTCGGCTGTTTCTTTACCGGCAAGCTTGAATGCGGCTCCAAGGAGCGTTATTGACAGTATGAAGAGATACAGCAACCCGATGATTGACAGAAGTTTGAGGACAATCTCCACCCACGATGCACGGGATGCGAGACTGCCTATGTTACCGTGCGGAGATGTACTCATTCTGCGTTTGACATGGTGTATTACCTAATCACATCCTTGCGATTAACGTGGAATTAACATGGAACTAACATGGCCGTCAAGCGCAAAAGTGCCCCACAGAACCCCTTGTCCCGCAGCACCTTGAGGGCCGCGCCCGGACTCGCTGTCAGTCGTCTCAGTTTTTCTTACCGGCCGATGTCACTACCCAGGTTTCGGGACGGAAATGCCTGGAAGCTTCCCGCCGTACTGACTGAACATCCACTTTGGAAAGGCGTTTCAGGAGCAGGTTGTCGTAGTCCACTCCGCGCCCGTAGAACTCATCAACTCCCATATAGAAGGCCTGGTTGATACAAGATAATTTGGCACGCATCAGGGCTCCCCAAAGTTGATTTCTGGCTATTGAAATCTCCTGATCGGTGGGACCGTCGAAAGCAAGCTTTTCTGTCTGAAGGGTAAGTCCATCAAGTGCGCGCTGGAAATTCTCTGAAGCCGTGCTGATGACAAGATAGTACCAGCCAAAGTCGCGATCAAACCTTCTTCCAACTCCGGTGGAGTAGGCCAGACCCTGTTTTTCTCTGAGACTAAGGTAAAGGCGGGAGGAAAGAATGGACGTTGCGATCGACAGGTCAACGGCTTCGCCACTATTCGCTCCGGGGAGGCGTCCACCCGCATAGATGCTCACCTGTTGCTTGTCAAGTTCTCGGTGAGCCTCTGTTAAGGATGGAGCAGCGATTGGAAGTGGAACTTCGGAAACAGCAGTTCCCACTTTCGGCATGTCTGCGAAATGCTCTTGCACCCAGGACATGATTTCAGCAGTATCTCTTCCACCTGCAATTGTGAGGATCATGTTCTCAGGGGCATAGAAACTGCGATGATACTCTCGGAGGTCATCAACGGTGATCGCGGAGATTGTCATAGCCGCTCCGGTAATCGGCCTGGCAAACGGGTGATCCCCAAACAGTGTTTCATAGTACAGGCTCCGAGCCACTTTGCTGGGCGAGCCGGTGGCCCGGCCAACAACGCCAAGCATCTGCCGGCGGATACTCTCAACCTCACCGGAATCGAATGCCGGATTAAGGATCAGGTCAGCCAGCAGCGCAAAACCATCTTCGGCAAACTCGTTTATCGTCTCGAACTTGACGAACGAATACCGACGCGTTGTGTAACGATCGTCATACGGTATCCACGGGTTGTCACTGACGGTCAGGTTAGCGCCGATTTTCCGCAGTGCTCCGGCCAATTGGGCGGCATCGTGACTGAGAGTGCCTGTTTCCAGGCAGCGGTTGACAAAATCAGTGATTCCGGATTTACCCTCCGGCTCGTTGGCCATCCTGTTCTTTCCAAGGATGTTAACTGCAAAGACCTTGCTGTCCGGGCTGGATTTGACGATGACCGTCAATCCGTTATCGAGGACTTCACGATGGTACGTGGCGGGATCAGTGAGTTCCAAGCTCACGGAGTCAACATCGGGGAACTCAATTGGATTCTCCGCCAGCGTATATTCAGGGAAACTCACCGAGTCAAAATGGGCGATCACTTCCTCGGAGGTCATGCTACCCGGCTCGTAGGGCGTCTCGTCATCAGTTGCAGGTCGAATTACGGTCACAACATAGGCTGGGTCTTTCAACCAGTGTTCGGCGGCGGCCTGGCACTGATTCCATCGGACCGAGTCAAGTAGGTCGGGATATTGCTGGATATACTCCCAGCCGGCACTCATCATCATTGGTGAGATGATGAAGCTGTAGTAGTGTAGTTTCTCGGCAGCGTAGATAGCGTTGCAACGATTGCTTGTCCTGATTCCATCGAGCAATTCCGGGTCCGCCTGATGCTGGCTCAGGTTTGCCAACTCGGTGAGCACGACCTGGATGACCGTGTCGGCATGGTCCGGGTTGTCAATCTCTGCCGAGATATTGAGACGGGAGAACTCTTCCCGCGTTTCCAGCCAGAGACTTACATTCGATGCCAGCGGAGCCTCTTCGGATTGCAGGGATAACAGCAGTGGTGAAGTTTCATCGAGAGACAGGTAGGAGATCAGCAGGTTAAACGGCAAATAATCAGTTCTCGATACCTGGGGTGCTTCAATCGAAAAGTTGATTCTGGTTGAAGTGACGGATGCCACGGTGTCGAAGCGCTGCTGCCCGATCAGATGTTCCCGGCGCTGTATGTCCAGAGCCGTACGCTCGTGAATCCCTGACGCGGCCTCGTCTTCATCGGTTGAAGCGGACTTGAAGCCGCCAAAAACGGCCTCAACAGTAGCTTTCATTGCTTCCGTCTCGAAATCTCCAATAAGCAGCATTACCATGTTGTCAGGCGTGTAGTACTTCTTGTAGTATGCTATTATTGCTTCACGGGGAATGTTTTCGATGAATTCACGGTATCCGAGCGTGGAAAGCTCGTAGCCGGTGCCGGCGTAGGCCTTTTGTGTGAAAAAGGTCTCGGCGGAATATCCTGGCGCGTCTAACGAGCCATTGATTTCTTCAATAACGACTTTGCGCTCTTTTTCCAGCTCTTCCTCCGGAAACACGGAGTTAAACAGCATGTCCGCCTGTACGGTCATCCCGTAGTCGATATACTGTTTGGGAACCAGAACAAAGAAGCAAGTCAGGTCTTCACGCGTGAACGCATTGATGTACCCGCCCAAATCACGGACAGAGCGATCCAACTCTTCGCGCGACAGATTGGCGGTTCCATCAAACAGGAGATGTTCCAGAAAGTGCGTAATGCCATTCTCGTAGCGTGTTTCGTACTTGCTGCCGGATTTGACGAATACAACGGCGGCAACCATCGGTGAGCCGTGTTTCTCTTCGTAGATTACCTGTAGCCCATTATCGAGTTGATGAGTGGATGCTTTGGTCTCAATTGCAAAGGCTGCAGTGAGAAACAGCCCGATCAAAAGGGTTATTAAAGCCATATGGAATCTGTTGGTTGTGAGCACGACTACGGTCTCCTGAAATAATGGTCAGAAACTGGACAGGGATTATATCCCTATCATTCTCAAGCGGTTAAGCTATGTTTACTGGATACCGATGTCAAGTCTGGGAGCAATTTGGATTGACTAATCACTTTTTGCGAATATATTGCCCTGACTTGATATGTTTAGACGAATTATACGACACCTAATAAGCTGCTGTCGACTGGCAGTGATCATCCTAGCTGTTGTGGCGCTTGGTTTCTCCGGTGCCGGCGCGGCTGCACGCCTTTTTGTCGAAGAGAGCGCGGTTGATACAGCTCTTGAGTTGCCGGAGCATCAATGTATGTTGCTCCCAACTCCTGGTTCAGACGAGCCCGCGGACGGCATGGACACCGAAGGTCGCCCCTGGACGGAGCAACCTGCACGCCTGCTGTCAATGGCCGTGCATCCGGGCAGCGACGATAATCACCGCCTTCTGAGACATGAATTTCGTGCTCAAGTCAAACTCTCAAGCCCTGAGACAACTTCTCTGCTCAGGGGTCTGCCAACGACGCCTAACATGGTAGCTTCAGAATTGGGTCGCCAGTTCACCCTGGTTGGCGCCAAGCCGTCAGGTACAAGTTAGAGCAAATCCCTTCCTCCCGTCCCAGACAGTCGGCCATTTTCTTAGATGAGAAACCAGGCGACGGGGCGGCGAGACTCTATCATTCTAAGAATAATAAGTAATTGGTTTAGTTTTTTTCCGTTTGGAAAGGAGATAAAATATGATTGGTCAGAGATGGCGCCTGATACTCACCTTGACGCTCATAGTCCTGGGATGTTTCGCTTTCTGGAACACCTACAAGCTGTGGACTATGTCCGATGAGGACCAACAGGCTCTTCAGAACGAAGACCCCGGAGCGCTATTAGCTCTCCAACAAAAGGCAATTCGCCTGGGTTTGGATTTACAGGGCGGTGTGCATGCGGTACTGCAGGTCAAGCTTGCCGAGATGGATGAAGCCGCCAGGGATGGAGCAGTCGAACGCGCTATGCAGGTTATCCGCACTCGTATTGACGGGCTGGGCGTTGCCGAACCGACCATCCAAAAACAGGGCAGCAACAGGATTATCGTTGACCTGCCAGGCTACACTGATGCTGAACGAGCCGAAGACCTGATCGGCCAGACAGCATTGCTGGAGTTCAAACTGCTTGAGAATTACGACAACACCAGTCTGCTGCTGCAGAAAATGGATTCGGTTATTTACGAGATGGAAGTGGCCGTGATCGGTGAAGAGGTAATAGAAGAGGAGTCTCCCGAATTTGCAGAGGAAATAGAGGCCGAGGCTGAGGCCGCTCTGGATACGGAAACTGAGGAATCTGCTGATGTGCTCGCTGAGATGATGGGAGACAGCCTGGCTGATACACTTGACTTTGGCTTCGACGAAGACCTCGGCGTAGAGGACGATACTCAACCGTTTACGTCCAGAATGGAAAGCTCACTTTACAATAACACTACAAACACGAGTTGGCCCGGCTTCGTTGTGAACAAGAATGACCGGCTCAAGTTCGAGCGTTGGCTGGCGTCACCGGAGGTTCAGCGTGTGATCCCGGTGGATGTACAGTGGGCATGGTCGACCAGAACTATGATCCGGGACAGCCGCGAAGTTTGGGAACTGTTCTTGCTGAAACGCAAGGTGCAGTTTGTGGGCAAGTTCCTTCAGTCGATTTCATTGGGTCAAGGCCAGTATGGTGGTTACAAAGTGGATTTCCGCATTGCATCTGAAGGTGTAGCGCGATTTGCACAACTGACCGGTGCCAATATCAACAAACCTTTGGCGTCGGTGATCGACGGTCGCGTGGAATCGGCGGCGTTTATCAACTCCAAGATCAGGGGTTCGGGAACGATTACGATGGGGTCTTCATCAACCGTTGAAGAGGCCCGCAATCTTGAGATTGTACTCGAAGCCGGTGCCCTTCCTGCTCCCGTTGAGATAATAGAGAAGAATGTGGTGGGTGCCTCTTTGGGCGCGGACTCTATCAGCAAGGGCTTCACGGCTTCGCTGATCGGGCTGGCGCTGGTGCTCCTGTATATCGGTGTTTACTATCGGCTCTCCGGCGTGATTGCCGATATCGGTTTGATATTCAATATCTTCTTCCTGCTGGCAGTGATGGCCGGTCTTGGCGCTACTCTGACGATGCCGGGAATTGCAGGTATCATTCTGACAATTGGTATATCCGTAGATGCCAACATCCTGATATTCGAGCGTATTCGTGAGGAAATGCGAACCGGCAAAACGGTGCGGGCGTCGATCGACGCCGGTTACCAGCGGGCGTTCGTAGCTATTTTTGACTCGCACGTTACTACCCTGATCACGGCTGGTGCTCTGTTCATTTTTGGCTCCGGGCCGATTAGAGGGTTTGCCGTAACGTTGTTCTGGGGTGTGACGATCTCGTTGTACACCGCATACGTTATCACGAAAGCGATCTTTGATATCCGTAAAGGGTATCGGACGTTGAGCATATAGAAAGTCGAGGAAATAATGTTCAGAATAATACCTGATACCAATATCAACTTCATTGGGGCCAGAAAGGTGGCCTTTGGATTCTCGCTGCTGCTTGTCGCCATGGGTATCTTCGCTGCCGTTATGGTAGGTACCGGTAAGGCCAATATGGGTATCGATTTCGCAGGCGGGGTAATGCTCCAGGGTCATTTCGAGCAGCCGGTAGGAATAGACGAATTGCGCGGTGCCCTGTCCGGGACATACGAAGATGTTATGGTCACCGAGCTGGCGGATTTCGAATTCCCGAACGCTTTTATCATTAAGACCAAACATCCCGAGACTGAAGGCGAAGGCAAAGAGCGGGCGACGACTATCAAAGGCATACTCGCGGAGCAATTCGAGAACAATGCTTATGAGATAGATTCCGAGCACATTATCGGTCCGGCAGTAGGCGAGAGCCTTCGCGCTGACGCTACCAAGGCAATTCTTATATCTCTGCTAGGCATTATCGTCTACATCTGGATACGCTTTGATTTCCGGTCCGGTGTAGCTGCTACGGTTGCTACTTTCCACGACGTGATGGCAGTGTTGGGCTTATCGTACCTGCTTAACCTGGAGTTCGATCTGTTGATTGTGACAGCGCTCCTGACTCTGGGAGGATACTCTCTGACCGACACCGTTGTGGTCTTTGACCGAATCCGCGAGAATCTCAAGAAATTCCGTGGGCGAGGCGAGTTTGTGGGAGCAATCAACCTGTCAATCAACGAGGTACTCTCACGGACGTTCAATACATCTTTCACAGTGTTGCTCGTCGTGGGCGCCTTGCTGTTTGTAGGCGGTGAGGTTCTCAAGAACTTCTCGATTGCGCTGATTCTCGGTGTGATGGTTGGAACCTACAGCTCCATCTTCGTGGCCAGCCCCATTGTGGTGGAGTGGGAAGCCAGAAGACCGAAACGCTTCAAGTAGGCTATTCAAGCTCTTTTGCTTACAAGGCTGCCGGCTGATCCCCGGCAGCCTTTGTTTTGTGCCAGCCATAGATGAGGAGTAAACTCGTGCGAATTTTTCAACCCATGCGGAAGATTTTCTGTATATTAAGTAGATGAGTACAAATGCCTTCAAGTTCGTGCCTTTGGCGCTACTCGCCGCCATTATGCTATCGCTGATCGTTTCGGCCCAGTCGCGGCAATCGACAGCGCTCGACTACCAGCGGAGCAAATATAACCCTGATCCGTCGGCTATTAAGGTTGCCCGACTGCACTACTCCGGTGGTGGAGACTGGTACTGGGGTTCGTCGGCCGTTCCGAATTTCCTCAAGTTCGTCAGGGATAACACCACCATGCCGGTTGATACCATTGAGCGACAGGTCAAGATCATGGACGCGGACCTGTTCCAGTATCCGTTCCTGTTTGCCACCGGACACGGCGTAATCAGCTTTGAGACGGAGGAAAAGGAGCGCCTGCGGACGTACCTGCTGGGCGGCGGATTCTTGTTTGTGAACGACTCCTACGGAATGGACAGGATATTTCGGGAGGAGATGGCGGGACTATTCCCTGAAAGGGAAATAGTGGAACTGCCGTTTGATCACCTGATCTACCACAGTTTCTACGATTTCCCCAATGGCCCACCGAAGATTCACGAGCACGATGAGCTGCCACCGAGGGGATATGCCATTATTGTCAATGGCCGAGTCGTATTGTATTTCCTGGTGGAATCGGATATCGGGGACGGCTGGGAAGATGAACATGTACACAACGACCCGCCGGAGAAGCGCCTTGAGGCGTTTCGGATGGGTCTGAACATACTTACCTACGCTTTGTTGTACTGAGTAATAAGGATACTGCCCCGAACCCTTCTGAACAGGTTGCTTTCATCGGCGTCTTACCCAGGGATGCCGATACAAATAGATAACTCGGACGACCAGAAACAGACGACCCGAAGGACCAGATGATGTCAGAGATCAAATCGACAACCGCGCTGCAGAAGAAACTGAGATCGGTTCTACTCAGACAAAGGCTGGTTATGTTTGCAGCCGGTATGCTGGTAACAATCGCCGTTGTGCTGATGACATGGATGCTGTTGTCGCTCGCAGCCAATGTCATGGTGCTGTCGGTATGGCTGAAAGTTTCGCTTCTGGTCTCGGCAGGTCTGGTAGCTCTGTTTTTCTTTGTCAGGTTTGCTCTGGCGCGGCTGTTCGACGGCAATACGGACGCCGTGGCGGTTGCCCTGGAGCAGAAGAATCCGAGACTGAAGGGACGTCTTGTTGCGGCGGTCCAGTTTGCAAGACGTGGACGGTTTGAAGGTTTTTCCTCGGATCTGATCGAAGCCACCCGGATTCAAGCGCTGGCGAAGGCGGGTCAAATCGATTTTGGCGACGTTGTCAGTTTTCGGGCTGTGCGGAAAACCGGCCGTCTGTTTGCCGTCGCGGCAGTTCTGGCAACGGTGATCCTGTTACTTGCCCCGGGATTCTTTGACTATGCTTTTGAAGTTTACTCCAACCCCACTACAAGGATTGCGCCCCCGATCGCCTATGGCGTGACTCCGGTTCCGGCCTCAACCGAGTGGGTGAAGTATAGAGATATCAGAATTGGTGGCGCCATCATTGGTCAGCGATTGCCGGAGAAAGCGGTCATTTTCCATCGGCTGGCCGGAGGTTCCTGGCAGGAGACAAAGATCGACATACGCGGCCTGCAGAAAGCAGCGATTGAGTCAGGCGATTCATGCTTTTTCGGGACGACACTTCGGCAGATCAATCGGTCTTTCGACTTCTACGTAAAGGCCGGCGAAATCACAACGGCGACACAGAAGATTGACGTGGTCGACCGTCCCCGCGTCACCGGCATTAACCTTTCCGTATTCTATCCGGAATACACCGAACTTCCACCGCTCATAGTCGATGAGAACAACGGTTCGTTCGCCGCCGTCGTTGGCAGTCGAGCAACTCTGAAGATTGCAACCAACCTGCCAATAGAAAAAGCTGAACTCATATTCGACGACAGCAGCCGAACACCTCTGACCGTTGAGGGCAAAACCGGCCAGGTGGCGCTGAATGTCGATCGGTCGCGCGCCTATCGCATAGAACTGCTGGATCACCTGGGTGAGAAGAATCCTGACCCGATTGAATACTACATCACCGCTATCCCGGATGAGTACCCGTCAATTGACGTTCTCCGACCCGGTTTCGACGTGAATCTCAACGACGAGATGATTCTGCCGTTACTCGTTCGGATATTCGATGACTACGGCTTCTCGTCGCTGGTTATGAAGTTCACCGTGTTCTCACATGGCCGACCATCAGAGGAACATGTGGCCGTGCTGCATTACTCGGACAATATCAATACACAAGGCGATGTTGAATTCAATTGGGACATGGATCGACTTAACCTGTTCCCAGGTGACTACGTGATGTACTTCTTTGAGGTCGCCGATAACGATGTGATTTCCGGCCCCAAAGTAACAAAGACACGTCAGTATATCGCACGGCTGCCATCGCTTGATGAAATCATTGCGGAAGTAGAACAGGAGTCGATGAGACGGATAATCAGCACAGAGGACCTTGTCAGGGCCGGTAAAGAGACAGCGCGTCGCATCAAGGAAGCAGCGCGCAAACTCGAGGCCGAATCCAAAACCAGCCGTACAGCTGACTGGCAGCAGCAGAAAGAACTGGAGTCCGTTGTCCAGAGGAACGAGGAAATGCTGAAGCAGGTCGAAAAGGCGGCGGCGGATATGCAGAAATCACTGGAGAAACTTCAGGATAATTCTCTGATGAGTCGCGAAATCATGGAGAAGCTCGCAGAGATTCAAAAACTGTTTGAGGATGTCGCTACCCCGGAAATGCGCGAAGCGCAACAGAAGCTGATGGAAGCCCTGCGGAACATGAACCAGAAGGAACTTGAAAAGGCAATGAAGGATTTTCAGATGTCTCAGGACGAGATGCTGGAGCGTCTTGAACGAACTCTTGCACTTCTCAAGCGAATGCAGGCCATGCAGAAGATGGAAGCAATGATCCGCAAGGCCGAGGAGATAACAAAGCAACAGGCCAAGATGAACGAGCAGGCCGAGGCCTCTGACAAAGAGTCACTGCCGAATCTGAGCGAGGCGGAAGATGAGAACCGCGAAGCCCTCGAAGAGTTGAAAAAGGAAGTGAGTGAGCTTCAGGAACTGATGAAGCAGGCCGGGATGGAAGAAGAGGCGGAAGCGCAGAAATTTACCGAGGCCCTGGAGAAAACGGACGCCGAGCAGAATATGCAGCAGATGTCCGGAGCCATGCAGAAGCAGCAAAAGCAGCAGGCAGGGAGCCAGGGAAAGAAAGCCCATTCCAAGCTGTTACAGATGTTAGACCAGATGCAGCAGGCGCAGATGGCCATGTCTGGAGGGCTCAGCAAGGAGATGGAGTTAGCTATGCGTCGAGCCATTGATCACGCCAATAACCTTTCGCAGGATCAGGAAGACCTGCTGCGCGAGGCGCAGGCAATCGATCCGCGCTCAGTTGTTATCAGGGATCTGGCCGCTAGTCAGCAGGATCTGGCAGAGGCCTGTACCGGTCTGCAGAAGAGTGTAACGGACATGGCAAACAAAAATCCGTTTGTAGCCGGTGATCTCAAGAATCTGGTAGATAAGGCGATCAGCAACATGGAAATGGCTACGCAAGCGTGTGATTCCAAAACAGGTTCACGAGCTTGCGCTTATCAGCGTGAGGCCATGTTCTATCTGAACCGAGCCGCGATAAGACTTATGGAGTCGCTTGATCAACAGCAGCAATGCAAAAACGGTGGCAACTGTAACAAAGGTATGGCAAAGCTTGAGTCAATGTGCCGCAAGCAGGGACAGCTCAACAAACAGACTCAGGGCCAGTGCAATAACCCGGGTTCCTGTTCGGAAGGTAGTCGGCCGCGTCCGGGAGAGGAAGGACAAGGCCAGCCGGGACAGGGCCAGCAGGGACAAGGCCTGAGGCGCCTTGCTGGAGAACAGGGTGCGATTCGGAAGTCCATGGAGGAACTTGAACGGGAGTTTGGAGGTTCAAGGCAGATTCTGGGCCGGTTGTCAGACATCAGCCGTGAAATGAAGGAAGTAGAGGAAGCACTGGCCAGTGGTGAAGTCGGCCCTGAGACGCTTGATCGTCAACTTAGAATATACTCTCGCATGCTTGAGGCTGCTCGTTCGCTTCAACGCAAGGATTTCACCGAGAAGCGTCAGGCCGCGTCAGCTAGTGAACAACCAATCTACCTGCCGCAGGGGCTGTCAGAGAACTTCCTGGATGAGACTATCGACCTTGAGGACAGACTTCGCCGTTTCCTGGGCGATGACTACCCGCCGCAGTACGAAGAGCAGATAAAGGCATATTTCAAGGCACTTCTCAACACCGAGACTGAAATGCGCACACAGCCAGAGGTGACTCCATGAAGAGACAGACCGTTATGTGTTTCTTTCTGATCTGTCTCATGATGGTAGCTGCCGGAGCCGGCACTGCTTTGGCTCAGTCGATCCAGCCAGACAAAAAAGAGCCGAGGATTATCCGTCTTCTCCCTCAGGAGGACCAGGAGGTCGGGCTAGCGCGTCGGCTTATGAGTGCCGGTAATTTCCAGGGAGCCGCCGACGTACTGGAAGTAACCTGCCAGAAAGATCCTGATGACCGGCTCGCGCACAATCTTCTGAAGAACTGCTATGATTTTCTCAAACAGTTCGAGAAAGCAGAGCTCCTGATCAGAAGTGCCCTGGAGAGAAACCCTGATTCGTTTGGTGACTGGATAGCCCTGGGGGAAGTGCTCATCAAGGCGGGAAAAAACGACGAGGGAGCGAAAGCTTTCGATGAAGTTGTTCGTCTTGCATGGATAGGCAACGATTCCCGCAGGCTTGCGGCGATTCGGAGCCTGATCGCAAGTGGGTTTGATGACAGGGCGCTTCAACTGATTCAGGACGCGAGGCAGAAAAGCGAAAATTCGACGCTGTTCGCAACGGAACGTGGGACGGTGCTCGAAGGTCAGATGAAGTACCTGGAAGCTCTGGAAGAATATATGTCACTCCTGTCCGGTGAAAACAGTTCGGAGGCGGTGCAGGCTGAGAAGAAGCTATTAGCTCTTCTGGAGTTTGAGCAGTCGGCAGAGGAAGTCGAGGCCGCTCTGGTTGCCCTGGCAGATAGCTTATCAAGCGAGAGAGTGCTGAGCCTGCTGATGAACCACTGTATCAAGGTCGGTCGATTTGAAGACGCTTTCACCTTCGCCGTTCGACAGGATTCAGTCTCCAGTCGCAAAGCGGCCCCCCTGCTGGATTTCATGCGTCGATGCGAGGAACGAAAGCTCTGGGACGAAGTGCCCAGGGTGGCTGAATATGTTGTGTCACGGTACGGGGGCGATGTCTCGGTGGAAGTACCAACAATGTTCCGATATGCCTATGCCCTTGCTCAACTGGGTCGGGCAGAAGATGCAATCTCTGCCTACGAGAGACTACATGACAAGTGTGAGCGTAATCAGGAGAAAGCCGAGGCGCTGTATAGTATCGGGGCAGTCCACTTGGATCTGCTTGGCGATGTTGAGACTGCGCTGAGCTATTTTGATTCCATTGTCACTAATTATCCCGTGGGATCTGCCTATGTCAATTCCCGTATTGCCATTCCCCGATGTCATCTCAGGGCTGGCCGGCTTGATCAGGCTCGTGCCGAGTTCGAAGGTCTCGGCAAGTTCAAGCTGGGCGAGGATCTCACTGAAGAAATCAGCTACTACCTGGGGATGGTGAGGTTTTTCCACAAGAGCTACGATTCCTCTGTGGTGGCCTTCCGCAAGCTGATGGTAGACTATCCGCGTGGATATTACGTCAATGATGCTCTTCAGATGGTACTACTGATCGGTGAAGGAAAACAGGACGATACCGCTCTGTACGATCTCTCAAGTGCCATGTTTTTCGAGATGCGGAAGATGCCGGACAGCGCCAGGGCGAGACTGCAGACTATTGCAGAAAGTGATGGCGGGGTGCTGGCTGATGTGGCTCTGTTCAGATTGGCGAATCTCGAGATCGAGCAATCGAATTCAACTGCTGCCCTGAGCGCAATTGAGCAATTGATAGCGAATTTTCCGGATTCCTACTACACACCTTACGGCTTGAAAACAAAGGCAGACATGCTTCTGAAGACTGACGTGGGAACTATCGAAGCGGGGCAGATATATCGCCTTCTGCTGGAAACATATCCCGATTATCCGTTTGCCAGTGAGATACGGCAGAAGCTGCGCGAGTTGGAGCTTGAGCAGACGATCGGTTAGTAGTCAGCGAGTTTTTCCCGGCCCTCTTTCAGGGAGCGTATTTCCCGCTCCAGTACGAATATCTTGTCCTGGTATTTCTCTAATTTCTGCTCTTTGGACTTTGTGCTGGTCCTGACAAAAAGCGCCAGTGAGATCAGCATAAACAGCACAGAATTGACTTGCCGAAAAACCTCACCCATATTCAAAACCGAATCAACAAAGGCAAAAATTGCCAGTGCAAACAGTACTCCGCACCAGATCAGCATGAGCGACCTCCTCAAAACAAGATTAATCCTCTCTACCCGTGACGTAGTAAGATTACTGTTGGCTTCGAGACCTCAGTTGCTATATTTGCTTCGTCTGTCACAGGCAGCGTCTACAGAGTGTATCGACTGTCTGGCCGGTTCTGTTTAGGAGGATGTTTTGACCGATTTTTCCACAGGTAATGGCGGGTCTTTTGACCGCACCAACGCTTTTCTGGCGGCCTTGGTCTTTGTTATCTCATTCGTAGTTTATGCCCTGACAGTGCAACAATCGTTCTCCTTCTGGGATTGCGGTGAGTTCATTGCCTGTGCCTATACGATGGGGATTCCTCATCCGCCCGGAACACCGCTTCTAATGCTCCTGGGGCGGGTCTTTGCTCTGGTCCCGTTTGTTGAAGATATTTCTCACCGCATAAACTACCTTTCGGTGATTTCCTCCGCGCTGACTGCGATGTTCAGCTATCTTCTCGCCGTCAAAATGATCCGCCATTTCTTCTCTCGCGGTGATGACAATCCGCTGAACCGGCTGATTGCCTATTTTGGTGGTCTGACCGGAAGTTTTTTCGTTGCCTTCTCGTGTACCAACTGGGCGAATTCAGTGGAAGCGGAGGCTTACGGTCTGGCGCTGGCTCTTTCGGTGGCAATTGTCTGGTTGACCTTCAGATATGTGGAACAACGGGGGACACCACAGGCAGCCATGACTATGGTGCTGGCGATGTATCTTGCCATGGTTGGTCTCGGCATACATATGACGGTATTCCTCGTGGTCCCTGTCTGCGCCATTTTCTTCGTACTGAAAAAGGAAGCCGTTGCCAGGGATTACTTGATGGTCTGTGCCTTTGCGGTGATAGAGCTGCTTCTGATAATCCTGTTTGCCAACGGGCGTGGCGGTTCACCGATATTCATGCTTGTTTCACTGATTCTCGGTGCTGTTCTGTTGTTCATGCTGTATCGCAAGATCCACTGGGGGATTGTCATCGCTCTGGCAGTGTGCTCGTCGGTAATGATATCTTTCAGCCTTTACTTCAAATTGCTGCCAGTGGGTATAGTCGCGCTCGTAGTGTTGGGGGCGGTGGCCAAAAGCCGTGGTTGGAGTATTCAGTGGAAAACGGCCCTTGTCATTCTACTGGTCGGCTTCATTGGTTTCTCCACGCATTTCTATATCCCGATAAGGTCCAGTCTCAGTCCCCGTATCGACGAGAACAACCCGTCGCGGGACTGGCAGACTTTTGTCAGTTTTCTTGATCGACAGCAGTATGGTCAGCAGTCGATGGTCGACCGCATGTTCATCAGGCGTGGTAGCTGGTCAAATCAATTTGGTCGTCACCCTCACATGGGTTTCTGGTCGTATTTCGAAGAACAGTATTCGCGTGGTGGCTGGCTCTTCGTGCCATTTTTCGCTCTGGGATTGATAGGTATGGCAGTAGCCATCAGGAAGAGGCAGGAGTTGGGCATACCGTTCTTCACTCTCTTCATCCTATGTTCCGTGGGGCTGGTACTCTATATGAATTTTGCGGATGGAACCAAGTACACGCCTGAGGGCGGTGCCTATCTCGAAGTAAGGGATCGAGATTATTTCTTCACGCCCGCTTTTGTCTTCTTCGGTATAGCCATGGGGCTGGGCATCGCGGGCATTATGCAGTACGTCAAGGACAAGTTCGCTCTCTCCGATCCCGGCAGGCAGCGCAACCTGGTCTATCTGATGTCTGTGCTCGTGCTGCTTCCGGGAATCTCGCTGGGAAAGAACTATCACATCAATGATCGTTCCAAGAATATACTCCCGTATCTATACGCCAAGAACCTTCTGGACACGTGTGAGGAAAACGCCATAATCTTCACATCAGGAGACAATGATACTTTCCCGCTGTGGTGCCTTCAGGAAGTATATGACTATCGCAAAGACGTGAGGGTTGTCTGCCTTTCGCTGCTTGATACGGACTGGTATGTCGCACAGATGAAGAATCGCTATGACGTTCCCATTTCTCTAACAGACAAGCAGATTCTCTGGTATCCGATGACCTATGATAACGGCGTTGAGATAAGACAACCGAAAAAGCCGTTCAATGACCGGCCGAGAGGAAGGAAGGCATATCTACAAGCCTCCATGGTCGGCGACAATGTTGTCCGGGTGCAGCACATGATTGTTGATGAAATAGTCATCGAGAACAAATGGGAGGTCCCGATCTATTTCAGTTCCCCACCGTACGCGGAGTCACCACTGCGACTCCGTGAGTTCGCCATGCACTGCGGTCAGGTCTTCCGACTTGATCGAGAGCCTTCGCAGAATCTGGTTGACGTTGAGAAGGGATATGACCTGTTTATGAACGTCTATCGCTTCGACGGGTTCGAGAACTCGGACGTCTACCGCAATGAAAATGCAACAGGTGTGTTTCTTGGATTGGGTATGTCGTCTATTCGCATTTACGATGCCCTGATAGCACAGGGAGATCGTGACCGGGCAGTTGCACTGATGGAGCGATTGAGGGAGGTCTACCCCGAGTACTGGCAACCGACAGCCGTGCTTGCAGACCTGTATATGAGCGAGGGTGACTCGGTGCGATCACTCGAAGTACTTCAACAGGCCCACGACACGCTGGAAGCGTTCCTGGCCAGTAACCTGGAGAACCTGTACTACCGACAGGACCTCGGAACGATTAAGATTGAAATTGGCCGGATCACTGGCGACCAGAAGATGTCCGATGAGGGGGTGAATCTGATATGGGAGGCGTTCGATGCGAATCGCAACAGCGGATATGCTTTCAATCGAATGGTATCAGTGCTTGCCAATGCCGGACGCCTGACAGACCTTCAACGTGTGGCACGCCAGCACGCTGAGTACAGAATTAACCTGAGAGATTCCAGACTGCAGCGCATTCTGGGGATGGGTATTTCCACCCCGCCACCAACGCCCGGGTTTTGATGACAGGGATTATATAGAAAGTCAATTACACGCCTCCGATGTTCGGGGGCGTGTTGCATTTTCCCGTGTCCGGCAGATGTCCACATCTGCTGGATGACGCAGCACACGTGGGCGTGTGCGGGGTAAGACCATTCACCACTTGACAACTCATTGAGGGGGGGGGTAGTTACAAGCACTAACATGTGGTCGATTTGACCACGGGGAGTTTGATATGAGACATATTAAAGGGTTCGTTATAGGCTTGGCTATAGTTGTAATCTGTGCAGTGTGGCTTGGCAGTGGTGGGTGTAACGCCGACAAGCCCACACAGCCCACAGCGCCAAAGGACTATGCTGTCTACTTCTGGGACGCTTCGCATGACAACTGGTACTACTCGTACAGACCTTTGTCCAACGCTTTAGATTCTTTCTACCTGCCTTTCCGGACACAGAGCATTGTTGTCTCCGCCGACGGCCAACATCTTTATGTTTATGCCGGGAGTTTTACTGCGGTAGTGAATCTGGACTCGCACACAGTTAAACGGGAGCTTCCGGGCTTCACTCCTCTGGCCGTCTCACCGGACAACCGGTTGGTCGCCATGGAGGGTGCCGACGGTTTGCATATTCTCCGAACCTCCGATTACTCTGTAGCATATTACGATACGACCGTAGTGCAAAGAGGAGTGTTCTCGGCTGATTCCAAAAGCTTCTATGGGGTAGGTGGCTGGGTACCACACGGCTCACCTTATGCATATCAAACGGACATAACAGACACGGCTACTGCTGGCTCATTACGTTGGTTTGCTGACGGAAGCCCAAGTGACTTTGTCCCCTCCCTTGATGAGACCAGGATGTTCTTGTACTTGTCGTATTCTACGTTTGGATCCCTTTTTGCTGTCTATGATGCTGCCTCGGACTCAATCATATTCAGGGATTTCTTTTCACC
>QNAF01000003.1 GCA_003641405.1 Candidatus Zixiibacteriota bacterium
CGGCGGCGGGAACACCCCAACTGTTAAGAATGACATCAGGGACGTCCTCGGTCGTCATGGGATTGCCGTCCGGGTTCAGAGCCCACTGAAAGGCACTGAGAATATCACTGATCGTTCCGCTGAGCGATCTCCCTTGATCGATAACACCGGCCGTCATCCAGTCGGCTCCCGGTGCCACTCCAATCGTGTCCGCACCTTCAACACCAACCATGGTGCCCATTGTATGCGTACCATGGCCGGATACATCAGTAGGCGTGGAGCTTGAGTTAGCCGTTGACATCCATGCTGAGGACAGTGCTGATGTATTGCCGCGCCAACTGCTGGAGAGTGAAGGGTGAGCCTGCTCGACACCGGTATCGAATGAGCAAACCAAACGACCGGCACCGGTGTACCCACGATTCCACAAGTCATGAACCCCTAGTAAGTCAATATGACTCGTCGCAGAAGCAGCGGTGGCCGGAACATCCCTCACCTCAACCGGCTCAATACCTTCGATTGCAACATCCGGCGCAACCGACTCGACACCTTCCATGATCTCAACTTCCTTGATCTGCGAAGGAGTCAGACTGGCCGAAAAGGCAGACACAATCCAGAAGCGTTTCACCGGAATGGTGGAGTGCAACTCAAGATACTCTGCTATCCTATCCGACGATACCGAATGATAGCCCTGCAACTTCCGGCTGACCTGCTGAATACGAGCAGCCCTCGACAGACCACGGACACTGGCGGCCATCTGAACTTCGTGCTGTAGCTGGTCAGTCTGAAGAAAGACAAGAACAGGGACCTGGCCATCAGAGCCCCACTGAGGATCGTTAACCCAGTCTGTTTCGTCCACGTCCAGAGACAGCCCACTAACCGCGCTGAACTGGATCACCAGCAGAGCACCGGCAAGAACAACGATTTCCAATAATGATATCTTATGATAGAACATTATATCTCCTTCCATATTCTCCGGGGAGACCTTTGAGCAAGGAACATGCCGATTAAACTCAAACGCATCCCGTTGCACATCAGCCTGGACGACGGACGTAACTCACTACACAACAACAACATATGACGCAGCCATCAGGCGGGGTTAATTGAGGAGGAGTGAAATCAATATCACGGTATGCAAAATGACGACAACACTTCCGTGACTACTGTACAACTCGCTGCAGTTTTTGCAGGCGTTTTCATACCGAGGTGCCTATATTTGGTCAATGACCCTGAAGACCACAGAATCAAAACGGTCGGTGTATATGCCTGTCCTGCTGGTTCTTGCCGTAGCACTGACAGTACGCGTGGTCTACCTGTTCCAGTACTCACAACTGCCAGACTGGGAAATCCTGACCGTTGATAACTGGTATCACTACAATTGGGCTAACTCACTGGCTGATGGTAACATCCTTGGGGATACCACGTATTTCCGAGCACCGCTGTATGCATGGTGCCTGGGACTTGCCCATGCCCTGTTTGGGGCTTCACTCTGGGTAGGTCGGCTATTCGGAATGGCGGTCGGACTTGGGTCCGTACTGATGACATACGTTCTCGGGCGAAAACTACTCGATCACAAAACCGGGCTAACCGCAGCTTTGATCCACGCAGTTTATCCCATAGCGATCTACTTCGAATCTGAACTGCTTCTGGATCCCCTCTTTACACTGCTGGTTCAAGTGACAATCTACCGTTTTGTAGTCTGGCTAGAGACGAAAAAGCGAAGCGATCTCTTCCTGTGTGGACTGGTATGTGGACTGGCTGCTATCACACGCCCGACTATCCTCGTAGCAGTTCCTCTCATGATTGCCCTCATAGTTTTTCGTCGGGGACTACCAGATCATTGGCGTCAGTTGGGAGCGCTCATCCTTGGACTTACCATCACAGTAGGACCAGTAACTATCAGAAATATGGTGGTCGCCGGCGACCCCGTCCTGATCAGTTCACAAGCTGGTATCAACCTGTTCATCGGCAACAACGACGGTGCCGACGGTTTCTCGGCAGCCATGCCTGAACCATTCGGCAACAACTGGAACCTTCGCCAGGTAACACACATAGCAGAAACAGACAGAGGCCGAAGACTTAGGCCAGGTGAAGTCTCCAGCTACTGGACAGAACGCGCGGCGAGATGGATCATTCACAATCCGGGAGATTTCGCACGGCTGTTTTTCACCAAACTTGGGAGCCAATTCAGCGATCGCAAGGTTTCCAACAACCGATCGCTTGATGAGTTTTTCTCCAGGCCTTTTATACTCAAGTACAATCCGATCTCGTTCGGTGCCATTGCTGGCCTGGCACTGCTCGGATGTTTGTCAGTGTGGAGAATCAAGACAGCGAAATCATTCACTCTGCTGTTCCTGCTCCTCTACGTCCTGGCTACGTCAATGTTCTTCTTCAATAGTCGCTTCAGACTGCCACTTCTTCCGTTGTATTTTGTACTGGCTTCGGCAGGCATATGGTTTGTGATTGGACTGCTTCGCACACAAAGAATGAGATCAGCCGGGTACATTGTACTGGCGGGGTTCGTATCGCTGGCTGCGTTCCTCTCTGAGAATCTCTTCCAACCCATAGTCACCCCAAATCACCTGATGTCAAAAGGACTCTACTACTACTCACATCAGGACTATCGCACGGCCCAGGAGTTCTTTGAAAAGGCCCTCTCCCTGTACCCAACCAATTCTGAGATCAACCTCAATCTCGGAGCCTGTCTGTTCAAACAGGGATCGGTTGATTCTGCCCGATACTACTTTGAACGTGAGCTGGTTTTCCACCCTGAGCGCCCAAAAGTTTACAACAATCTGGCCTCCCTCGACCTCCTCGCCCACCACTACGAATCTGCCCAACGCTGGATCAGAAAGGCGCTTCGAATCGCTCCCTATGATATAACAGCCAACACAATCTGGCTACGCATACTGGCGTCCGACTCGGCGCTGAGTGCGGAAAGTCTTATGGTAGAAATTGAAAAGTCTCTGGTTTCCACCGACTTTGACCTGACAATCCATAACGAAGGAGCGACATTACTTGCAGAACGAGGAGATCTGGCAGCCGCACGCAGTCTGCTTGCTCGAGTTCTAGACGCCTCTGCCCCACCGATTGAGACTGACGACTTCGCGTTTGGACCGGACTTCCCTCACGGTCATGACGGAATAGCGCAAGAGAAGGCCAAAGCTCACTATCAGCTCGGATATATCAATGGACTACAGGGACATATCGAAGAATCAATAGGACACAGCACGGCCGCGATTGGTCTGGACTCTACTCTTGCCGAAGCTTATGTCAATCTAATCAGTGGATATGTTTCTGCAGGCCAAAGATGGATGGCTGACTCGGTTATGGATGATGCCGCAGAGAGATTTCCGAATCACCCCGCGATCAAATTGCTAAGAGAGAGTCAACAACAGTAGGTCACAAGAGAACAAAGAAGCGGAGAGACCGAGCAATCGGTCCCTCCGCATAATATCAGGCTGTTACCAGTCTATTGTCAATTGTTCATTATCTGGTAGAACGATTCCTTGTCTCCATTAGCACCCCAGTATGCATCCCAGTACCTGCTTTCGCACTCAATAGCAGTAGCACGAGTTTCGGAATCCATATCGCTCAACCCTCGGCTTCCAAGATTTCCTAACCAGCGCTCCGTCCACAGCCACTCAAGCACGTTGTTTACAACTTGATATCCGGCTGTGTTCTCCATGGCCATCGGTGAAAACACGAAGTGAACAGTCCGGAATAGGCCCCTGTTAAGACGGTGGGCTACCGGAGCTCCATGGAATCTTATACTGGACACCGGGTGATTGGGACCGTAAAACGACTCATACAGATACAGCACCTCAGTTTCCTGCACTCTGGCTGCCCAACCAACCCCGGGCTGAGCTCCTCTTTCCGGCAACCACTGAAGTCTACCTACCCATTTGTAATCCTGGTGCAGAGTCGCCGTATCGACATGAAGATGAGGCCACTTGCTATCATCCAGTGACAATGCACCAATGAAGTCATCTACTCGTACAGTGTCACCGGGTACACTGTTCAGGTAGTAACCGAAACCGCAGAAGGAGTAGGCTCTTGTTCCCCAATAGTACTCGTAGTTCGGAGACGCTGGACGGCTTGGAAATCCAGGAGCTCCTTCCTGGATATTCCCAATCGTTGCCCTGGCCATGATCCAGGCATTGACACCGGCTTGGATAGCCGTGTACACAGCTACCGCTTTTTCATGTCCTGGAAGACCTATAACACCTGTTGAAGCGTTGTCGTTGACCAGAAAAACAATTTTGTGTGTCAACAGGAATCTAAGGAAAGTGGAATCACCCTGTTCAAACTCTCCGTGGAATATGTAGTCTTTATCCGTATCAAATTCCAACGAATCACTATCCGGTCGAGTGTCGATCCATGCGTTGACGGCACCCATCCAATACTCCTCGGCCCTATTGAAACGGACGCGGTTTACGGAGTAAACCTGCCCCACGTCAATGACCAGGACATCTCGCTCGAACTTTGGATTGATTACGGTGAAATTGATAAAGTCCGGCGTAAGATCAGGCACGTGCGCATCATCACGACATCTAACCCAGAATACAAAACGCATCTCAATGGATGTATCAGACGGGTAAAGAGAGTACACGTTATAGATCGAATCTCTCGTGTCTGTCACCCACACGTTTCCGGTCGGTAGACCGTTTACGTCGTACTCCATCGAACTCTCGGCGATACGGTTGTAGACTGCCGAATTCTGAAAGTCATCATCCAGTATCCGCACGATGGTATCGACCGTACCGTATACGCCGTATTCGGTTTCATCAAGAAGCGTGTCGATAAGTATCGTGTCACAGATCGTAATGGGCTCTCCGTCTTCGTACGTGGTATTGCACGTTATGTAGGCAGTCGGCAACACCGTCCAGAAGGTATCAACTCCAACAATAGAGTCAATAGTGGAATCCGGCGGTTGACCAAACCTGAACGTCTGAGCATCATTCGTCACGAACACCGGTATCATGAAAGAGTCTATTAACTCCGAATACTCTTCAGGAGTGTATGGTCCAAGTAACTTCCACTCGAACTCAAACGGAGGCGGATCTGTAGGATAGTCATGAATGTCAGAGCCTTCCCAATGCAACCTAATACCAGTATTCACACCGCCAGCTCCTATGGCGTTGATGAACGGTACTCCAGGAACGAATCCGGTGATTTGTGTTTCAGGTGGGTTGTCAATACGGAAGAACCTTCTAAATGACAGGTAGGTATTGGAAGTGATGTCCGAACCCAGCCCCTGGTCATCAAATGCCTGGACAAACAAAAACTGTGCTACCGGCTCCACAAAGGGATTAGATATCTCTGCCGACATCGGAATAATATTGCTTGTCTTCGGGTCACCCGCGTTGATGTCCACGTACAGATAACTCCAGAGAGTGTCGTGAACAGCATTAGGCAACAATGGATCAGCAAGACACTCATTGACATACTGTTGAATCTCGGAATCCAACAACCACGTTGTTGAGTCTGCCTGAACCGGATGCCAATCAGCGGGCCTGCCTAAAGCATAGCCCATAGAGTCTTCTCTAACCACGATGTACCTGTAGTAGACGATCTGGCCGTCGCGATCCTGTCCAACCCAATTAACGATAGGATTGACAGAAGTTTGGTATCCTTCAGGAGGTATATTAACAAACCAGACTATCGGTTTCAGGTTCCCTAGTTGTTCTCCATCCAGTTTCTTGGTGCAGCCACTGTAGAAAACCAACAGCAGCAACAAGCTCAAAGAAAGGAAAAACAATGTTTTCAATGATCTGGAATAGTTCTTCATCTTAACTTCGCTTTCCCCTCGTTAGAATGCAATTGCCATCGTAAACCGGTGTACCTGCGTCAGGATCCCAAAATCCTGAAACGCGTAATCGAACCGGAGTTCACCATCTTCACCGTACGGAAGTCTTAGTCCTCCGCCAAAGGTAAATCCATCCACATCATAGTTGAATCGACTACCTGCCCGCAACATATACCGATCCTTGAAAACGTACTCAACGCCCGTGTTGTACTTCTCAAGGTTGTCCGAAGGATGACCACCTTCCGCGGCAAGAGTAACTACGTGATCAATACTCTCCACCACGTTGATCGCTCCGCCAAACTTAAAATTGATCGGAAGGGGAAATGCTTTTTCAATAAACTTAAGGTCCGGTCCGAAGTTCGTGATCGCCATAGCCAGCTTGAAACCTCGATACCCGGCATCGTAGCTTGTTCCTACATCCGCCGACCATCCATTGGCTGAGTAGTCGTGAACATACTGACCAATGTACCTGACAGTGAACCCAATCGAGAATCTGTCAGTCAAGTAACGGGCATAGCTGGCGGACAGAGCGAAATCATTCCACGCGAACTTACGTCCGGTTCCTTCCACATCAGCATGAAGACTGAAGTCAGGACCCTGACCATAAGTACGCTCCACCATCGAACCTGAGGTGAGTGCGTGAACTCCGATACCCAGAACACCGCCTATCGACTCCAGGGGGAATCCCAAAGCCACAAAGCCGTATTGGACATCAGCAGGCATATCAATGTAAGTAGCCAACACCTCGCGTCCCCAAAGAGCTGTCAAGCCAGCCGGGTTGTAGTACACCGCTGAAACATCGTTGGCAACAGCCGTATACGCTCCGGCCATTCCCATGCTCCGAGCCGACACACCCAGTTCGAGAAACTGAGCACCCGTGGTGCCGACCTTTGCCTGAGCAAATGCATCCGATGGTGTTCCAATGATTAGCAACCCCACCAGCATCAGAGACACTGCCAGAATTGATCTGAATCCAGGCTGCATCAACCTGGGACACCGCTTGTTTGCCGTAAACATCAAGTACCTCGCATATCACATAGCATGGACAATTCTTGTTACAAAAACCTCTAAAAGTTCACACCAAGACCCAGGCGAATCTGACGAGGGTAACCCCAATTGTAGGGATTCCTATCGTATTCTGTTCCACCTTTAATAACCTGATTCTGGTTCTGCTGAGTATCCGCACGACCGGTGTTCTCATACACATCGTCAACATTGCGACTGTTGAATATGTTTTCGACCCACATGATTCCTTCCCAGTCGAGTCCGGCCATAGTGAACTCCTTCTGAAACCTCACGTCGAACACAGCAGTGCCTGGATACCGCATTGAGTTGTTTTCAATATCCTCCAGACCTGTCTGAGAAATCCCAGGGTAAGCACTGGTGGGTGTAAACGGTTTGCCACTATTGATGATCGTTTGAAGCGAAAAAGACCAGCCGTTAGGAATCGGAACACCGAACAGACGCGGCTTCGCGGTCGTAGACATGTAAATTTGAATGCCAGCCCTGAGTGAATGGCGTATGTCGTGATCGAGCGGAGACTCAGTAAGCGGTTGACGAGACAGGAGGAATTCCTCCATGAAGTTCTCGTTTGTCTGTGAGTCTTTGCCATAAGCAAACGCGTACGCATAGCTGACACTGCCATTGACAGATCCGCCCCGCTTCTCCAGCGTCACTTCGAAACCACGGCTGCGGCCATAGTCTTTGTTCAGGTACTGGTTAATATAGATTGATTCATTCTGCAGCACCTGGCCCTGATTGATCTTGTCAAACTCATCCTTGAAGTACCCCTCGATATCGATGGTATAGGTCGGAGTAATCTTGTATTTCACACCAAAGGAGTACTGAATGGTTTTCTGATAGTCGAGATTCGGGTTACCGACAATATCGTTCTGGTTAACCGACGAAGTATTCCTTGCATACATCCAGACAAACGATGGCAACTGGAAGAAGTGTCCGTAGTTGAAATAGACCTTGGCCTTGTCAGAAATCGGGTATGAGAAGCCGATCCGCGGCGAAAACTTCTGACGGTCACCCTGTACAGTGCCGCCTCGATCATCCGCCCTCAGCGTCGCCGCAAGCTCGTCGGCATCCTGAAGAAAGAAATCCCATCGCAGACCCAACGAAGCGATCATAGAGCCATATTCAATCTTGTCACGGAAATAGACAGCTCCAGAGGTCGGTGCGTATGTATAGAAATCTCGGAAAGCACCCCGCTCAGAATATAGATTCAACGTATCAGGTGATCCTGTATACTGTAAGTAAGGTCGCTCTATCCTCCCGTAGGACAGTGAGTCAATCTGGAAGAAACAGCCACCTTTTAGTTCGTGCCTTCCCATCTGGCGAGTAATCTTCAACTCTCCACGATAGGTTCGAACCTGTCTATCTTCCCAGACGGCGTCAACGTCATGGTTGCCACGATCCAGAAAGCTCGCAGTTCCCCCATAGTCGTAGCGGCCATTGCCATTCTCATCTGTAAATTGCTCGCCGGGATCGTACTGTCCGTTCGGTGGATCATATATCCCGTTCCGGTTCCTATCCTCAAACGGTGTTGTCAGATCCCATGGATCGTTCGGTCCGTCGTAGTAGCCGTTATGGTTAAGATCCTGGTTGACCTCCAGATCAGGAGAACGGAAGAAGATATCGATACCTGGGTCGTAAACGCGATTCGAGTTAACATCCGTAAACGGTTCACCAATAATTGAGTCACCATCAACGTATGGTTCGGGTGTGCGTCTGTCAATGATAGGATATAGTTCGACATCAAGAACACCATTACCGTTTCTGTCATGCAGTACATCCCCCGCATCCCAGACACCGTTTCCGTTCAGATCGATAAACGGCTCACTCTCCAAATTGTCAATAATGCCGTTATCGTTAAAGTACCATGGATAGAAAAACGCGCCGCCACCTTGAACATTGTCAATAAAAGTATTGAACTCACCGTACGTGTATTGAGGATCGCCATTAGCTGCAGTATCGGGGAACAGATTGATAAGGGGTTCAGGACGGTCATAGATACCGTTCTGGTTGACATCAGTGTATGTCTCCCACTCACTGTCAAGGGAGAACTCGTCAGGAGGAATGGTCTTGCCGGGATGATCTGGGTTACCGGGGGCTAAGTCACTGTGCGTATCAAGAACCGACAGGTTTAGTTCATAGAACATGTTCCTCGCGATTTCCTGAGTAACTTCCAGTGACATGCTATGCCTGTTTTGTGAACGAACAGGTGCGGTTGCGTAACTGTAACGATAATCCCAACTGAATGCTGTCCACTTTGAGTACCACCGCTTGTAGGAGAAAATAAACTTGAGATTCTGGCGGGGCCGGAATTTCAGGTTTGTCTGGAAATGGTAGGAATCATAAGCCCGCTGAGGAATCTCAAAACCAAGTAAATTGATCGAGGACCAATTGCGACTCGTAGCGGGAGTGTCATAGTTTGACATAGGGTAGAAACCATCTGTCTTACTTACCTCCCCATACACATAGTACGTAAACTCCTGGTCCTTCAGAACATTGAGACCTAACGCGGGCAGCACTTTGTCTGACAGCAACGGGTCCGGACCGGAGATCGAGAACATGCAAAAATCATAGTTCTGAGAATACTTATTGAGATCTGCATTTCCAAGATCATCCGTTATGTACTGGAATTTGACATTCGTGTTATCCTTTGAACCGGTGTTACTTCGGATATTCACAATCCCCGAAAGAGCGTTTCCGTATTCGGGGTCGAAACCGTCTTTGATAATCTGGATTTCAGATATTGATCCCGAGACCAGCGACAGGTTTGCTCCAATCTGTCCCTGCCCTCCGAGCGGATCACCAATTGGGACACCATCCACAATATAGGCCACCTCACCTGCGCGTCCGCCACGAATAAACACATCACCTTCAGCCGTAGTATGAACACCGGCAACCTGTTCCAGGAGGGCATCAACACTCTGTACCGGCATGGTCTCGATCTCATCTGCTGTAATCACCACCTGGCTGGTCACATCAGTGATATCCAGCACGTCCCTCGCACCTATAACAGTGATAGTCTCATCAAGCTCGGTGACTTTAGTCCGCATCTTCTGGTTGATCTCGGTGGTTTTGTCGATGCTGACCGAGACATCGGTAACTTCAACAGTATAGGATTCAATATGAGATATCCTCAGAGTGTACGTAGCCGGCTCCAGACCCAGGATAGCATACCGACCGTCAAGATCAGTCTGTGCCCCCATGGTTGTTCCTACAATTAGAACGGAGGCTCCTATGATCGGCTCTCCAGATTTTTCAGAGACGATCTGACCCTTGATCTGTCCGGTCGATGCACCAAGAGCTCCCATAGGCAGCAGGAGTATTCCTAATACAAACACTACTACGCCTGCAAGCAGCCTCTTACCATTCCCAACCATCACTGTTCCTCCTCGAGAAGCATAACAACTTATGAGCAACCGGATGAACAACGAGTGCAACAAACTAATCACACTCGATCCGAACTCCGGCCACAAATCTTCGTTTTCTCCGGCATCTGACAGGAATGCGACGGACGGCTTTTGGAGTAAATCCACTGGAGTCCGTCAAAACCTTCCAAACCCGTTGTTTACCGACGGTTAACCCAATAATACCAACCGCCCGAATAGCCGGAAAGATATCTACCTCCGCACGTGCAAGTCAAGCGATTTTTACCTCGCTAAACACTGGTCTTTTCACTTATAAGACTTCCGGGGGGAGCATCTTGTTCAACAGAAAATCGACGTGAAAGTGGATATCTCTCGATTACATCCGTGTGAAAACGTACTATCGAGTCTACTCGAGATGATACCAAACCAGGTTTCAGGGTTACTCCAAGAGCCTTTGTCATGCTACGAAGAAAAAGATGTGCGAGCATGTCAAGCTGCTCTCTTCCAATTGGTTGCGGTTTGCTGCCGTCAGTGTGCGAAACAGTCAAAGCCGGGTGCGAGACCACTCCAGATAACTTTATTGACCCATGCTGCAGAATCACTCCCCTGATCTGTCTTTGAGCCGAAGCGACGATTTTTCTGCCTTGATGCAGCAACTCACACCTTGCCACCGATGAAAAACAGGGTTCTTTGTGATGCCTCCTGCTCCTATTTCCACTGACAGTTGAGCGCTCTGCAACAACCGTATCGATATCGAGCTCCTTCAGGAAGACACTGAGCGCCAACGCAAAGCGTCTGTGGGCTGCCGCAATAGAATTTGCTCGCGCGTCGTCGCTATCCGGCACCAGAGGATTGACAGCTATGGCGTATGTTAGCTCTGAGGGATCATGGTACACTGCCCTACCACCTGTTACCCGACGAATCACCGGAGTATCCCCCAAATTGGCAGTATTAACAGCCCTTTCCAGCCCCTGGTGATAACCTATCGTGATAGCTCCAACGCGCCAGGTGTACAGCCTGAGAAGGGTGCTGCCAGGGCTGGAAAACACGCTTGAGAGCATCCATTCGTCGAAGGCCATGTTGAAAAAGGGATCGCCTGCAAAATGACAGAAGAACAAATCTTTGTGCATGGGTACAAGAAAGCGCTCCGCGATGCGGAGCGCAAGAACCGAGTACAATGGGATTGGATTCTAGTTGATTGAATCCAATTGATTTAGATCGATCCGGTATTCCTTGATCTTCAGACGCAGAGTTGACTCCGGTATGTTGAGCGAGGCCGCGGCGTGCTTTTTGACACCATTGCGCTCCCTCAGCGCTCTGACGATGAATTTCTTCTCATGAGCCGCCAAATGGTCATAAAGACCGTACTGATTACTGAAAATCACGTCATCTATGATCGGACGACCAAGGACCGAAGCTGTATCATCGGTACCCACGGCAAAGAACTTTGAGGAAAGAATCTCCGGCTCAATCACCTGGCTGTCACCTGCCAACAGCGCCAGTTTCTTGATTTCATTTTCCAATTCTCGCACGTTTCCAGGCCAATCATACGTAACCAGGTGTTTGACAACCGCAACACTCAACTCTTTATCACTCCCATTAAGGAAATGTGCGGCCAGCAGTGGGATATCCTCACGACGCTCACTCAAGGCAGGTAGTCTGAACGACAAAGCTGAAAGCCGATAGTAGAGGTCCTGCCGGAATCTTCGCTCAGCCATCTCCGCCTTAAGGTCCTTATTCGTAGCAGAAACTACGCGTACATCGACGCGACGAGGTACACTCTCACCAAGACGAACAATCTCCTTTTCTTCCAAAACTCGCAGGATCTTTGCCTGAATCCCAAGCGGCATGTCAGCGATTTCATCCAGAAAGAAAGTACCGCCATCAGCCTCTTCGAAAAGCCCTGGTTTGTCTCTGTCCGCACCGGTGAAGGCACCCTTGTGATAACCAAAAAGTTCCGATTCCAGAAGTGTTTCGGGTAGAGCGGCACAGTTGACGGAAATGAATCGCTTGTCTCGACGCTGCGAGTTGTAGTGGATCGCTCTGGCCAGCAGGTCTTTCCCGCTGCCTGTCGGACCTTCTATGACTATAGAGATGTTTGAGTTGATTACCTGGTGAACCTGGGTCAGAAGATCAAGCATCACCGGACTCTTGGAAATTATGTTTGGAAATACAGCCTGCTCCCCAAGCTGGCTTTTCAGACGCCGGTTATCCTCAAGAAGTCTTAGCCGCTGCAATTCAGCGGACTTAAAAGCAACAATATCCGAAAAACCCACCGAGAAATTGAGTGAGTCCTGAGAGAAGGGGTTGAGAGTGTTGTCTTTTGAGATCTTGTCGAGATACACAAAACCGGCCGTTCTGTCACTCATCATGAAAGGAACCACCATCACACTGGCGATTGCATCGGGTACTTCGGGGAATAGGTCATTAATGTATGGGTCACGGCGACAATCCAGCAGCAAAGTCGGCTTGATAGTGAATATCTCCTCGCCGAGGAGTCGCTCAAAACCGTCACAAAACTTCTTGGCCTGATTTGCTGAAAAATCGAAAGAAGCCGTGATCGCGTGATCGTCGAATTCCGGAATGACGATAATGGCCCTGTCAGCTCCGGTTCTCTGCAATAGAACATTGAGAGTCTCATCCATTTGACAGGCCTTAAGATCCTCCACGTCTTCCTGTTTTGCAAGTTTCCCGAAAAGCCTGTATTCATTGTCCTCAGATATCGACAGAGCAACTGCCTGGTCAGCGAGCGAAGAGAGGAATTTGTTGACGCGCCGAACTTTGGCCACTTCAGCCCGAGCGGCAAATGCCTTTTCTGATCTGCTTAACCTTTTGAAGCCCTTTGTGAGATCCCCCTGGCGGCAGGCAAAAACACCCATCTGGAAGTCAGCCTCTGCCGTCCAGTAGTCCATTTTCAGCCGTCTGAAAACGCGAGAGGACTCCTCATACATATTCCGAATCTTGTTAATGTCATCAGAGCCTGCAGTCACCATGAGATTCGCTACTACCAATAACGTCCGCGCCAGATCAACCGGATCGTCAGCAAGACGGGCAAGCTCGATAGCCTTACGTCCATGCTCAAGAGCATCATCGAATTCCTGCCGCAATGCGAACGCCTCTGCAATAACCCGATGAGAAAGGGCTATTTCCGTTCGTTCACCAATCTGCACCGACAAGTCCAGGGCCTTCTGGCCATATTTCATCGCAGCATCGACATTGTCCAGAGCGAGCTCGACATCGCCCAACCGCCTTACAGACTGGGAGACAAGAGATGACTCCGGGGCCAGCCGCTTGCCCTGATCGTAGGCCTCACGTAGAAGAGATTTCGCTTTGAAGTTGTCACCCTTCTCCAAGGCCAGCTCTCCTGCGTATTCGAGGTAGATTACGCGCTCACGACACAGTCCATGTCGATCGATTATCTCCAACGCTCTGGAAAGGCAGCGTTCCGAGAAGACATGCTCTCGTCGTCGCAGGTGTAAATACGCTAAGGACAGTAGATTGATAGCCACCGAGACTTCGTCACCCTCACGTTCACCAAAGGCCAGCGCTGAACGGAGATCTGATTCTGCCTGGCGCCACTCTCCCAGCAAAACACGTATTCGTCCGGCGTTGCCCGTAAGTTGAGAGGTCTTCCTTGGGTTGCCAATCGCAAGATCGATTGCCTCGTCAAGGAATTGACAAGCAGGACGATAATCTGACCGAAGGAACGAGATACGAGCCAACCGGTTCAAACAGTCGATCTGCCCAACCTTGTCCCCGGCACGCCGATAAGAAGCAAGTGAATCGTAAGCCTTCTTCTCTGCGTTATTTAAATCGCCCAAAGCTGAATACACTTTTGAGAGAACCAATAATACGCGTGCATAGCGCCGGTTGAGAGGATAGTCCGCCAGAATGGCGGCCCCCTTCTGGCCCATATCCATTGCCTTGGCATAATTTCCCTCAAAGTAGGCATCATCGGCTCGCAATGAGAGGAACAGACCGAGTTGATAACCATCGTCACCGAAATCACTTTCAGATAGCTGCTCCAACTCTCGGCGAGAAGCATCATGCTGTCGTTGACGGAGCAATTCTTCTATGGCAAGCAAGCGGTTGTCAAAAACAAACCTTTGTGAGGATGTGGCCATTGTTGTGTGCTCTTCCTAACTCTGCCTTTTTCGGCTGAGCGACTTACCAGGCAGCTAATCCCTTGTGTACACCAGGTGCTGCGCCAGCCAATGAACTTAGAATCCGATCAGACTTCCGATCGCTATACTCCGAAAAAACTCAAACCACAGGGTTTGAACAGATGGGGAACAATCGCCACCACCATCCAATGGCAAGGTATCGGTTTTGGTCGTGTCACGCTTATCATCGACTGGGTCATCCCAATTGTACCAAGTCGTGTCAAGATCCAAAACGTCCTCATCCCAAGGATGTTCCCCCGAAAGTGCGGGTCCGGAAACGAAACATGCAACAATGAAGGCAAGGCTCATTAGAACAACTGTTAGAGTTCTACCGTTCATATCATCAACCTCCGCTAATTTTTTCTTCAGCTATACAACCATTCGCACAAAGCAGGAACTTCGCTGATAGAGTTGTTATGCGCGAGATTCTCTCGGCGCATATCTTGCCACTATCAGTCTACAAAATAACTATCCTGTTGTCAAGCAATATATTACCTTTCGCAGGATTTGCGCCTCTTACATAGATATTGAATGAAAAAGAAATGTATACAGCCCGAACCTTCAATTGATCGGAGTTAAGAGCAGATTTGCGCTAACTGACTGAGATATGGCCAGTTAAGGGGAATTGACTGAGCTGCAATAGCTCACTTCTTGAGAATCTTGACTGACTTGATGCGCTGGCCATCGATCGAAACTATTTCGAATTCCACCGAGTTCCATTTGACTATTTCGCCCTGCTTTGGAACCGATCCGACGAGATCATAAATCAAGCCGCCTACAGTGTCATAATCGTCTTGATCGTAGTCAGTGCCGAGGTGATCCTGAAGTTTGTCCACTCGCAAGGAAGCATCGACCAGAATGTGACCATCCGCCAACAAACTGACCTCGGCCTCTTCGCTATCATGTTCATCCTGTATCTCACCGACTATTTCCTCAATGATGTCTTCTAGCGTGATCAGGCCTGCGACCCCACCGTACTCGTCAGCAACGATGGCGATGTGTAACTTGCGGGCGCGGAATTCACGAAGCAATTCACCGATAACCTTTGATTCAGGCACAAAGTAAGGTTTTCGAAGGTAACTGGAGATGATGAATTCCTCTCCCTGACCAGGCATGTTGCTAAAGACATCCTTGACGTAAAGAACACCGACAATCTTATCGATTGATACGCCATACACCGGATAACGAGAATGGCCATCGTTGCGCACGAGTTCCTGAATCTGGGCAAAGCTTGCCGATTCCTGTATGCCAACGATGTCGATGCGCGGAGACATCACTTCTCGAACCTGTGTCTGATCGAGCAGAAAGATTTGCCCGATCATTTCCTTTTCATCTTCTTCGACAATCGTCTCACCAATCCCGGCTTGATCTGCAAGTGTCTCGATTGCACGCTCAACGATTTCCTCTTTCTCTTCTTCAGTGACATGCTCATCCTGTTTGGCCTGCCGCAACCCGTACCGGTACAGACGAACCATTGGCAAGAACACCACGTAGAAAATAGAGATCAGCCACAGGTATCTTATCATCCTCTGATTGATCGCTCGGCGGGACGAGCTCCGAGGCAGATACTCAATGACCAGTATGTGCAGAATCCACATGATTACCAACCCGAACAAGTAGAAGTAGCGAGGATCCATCGCACTACTTGATGTGAGACGATCAACAGCAAACAAGTAGCAGGTCGTGGTGAGAATCAGAACGAAAGATTTGTAGATCGTCGCTACTTGCACGAATGCTCTTGGGTCACCAGCCAGTCGCTCAAGAAAGGTCTCGCGCCGTTTCGACAGACCAGGGAACAATGTTCGGACGTCATCGGGATCAATATACACAGCCAGGGCATAGAGCGAAACCAGGTAGCCGGAAGCAAAGGCCAGCGCGATCACAGCTATGTATGCAGCAACTATCATTTAGTATCAATGCCTTTGAGGTTCGCAAGATAGTGCTCCTGTCGGCGCTCCATTGCGTCTGCCTCTTTGCCGGTCGAGTGATCGTATCCGAACAGGTGCAGCATGCCGTGGCAGAATAGCCTCAAGTACTCATCGCTGAACGAAGTTTCATATTCCCTGGCCTGGCGTCTGACAGTAGCGGCAGAGATATACACTTCGCCAAACACACCTCCAGGTTCGGAAGGTGGATCGATATTGAACGACAGCACATCAGTGGTTCGGTCGATATCGCGGTAATCCCTGTTCAGGGCCCGCATTCTGCAATCTGTAGTGGTCACGAGATTAATCTCGCTTGTCCAGTACGGATCAGCTTCTTCACTGACAATCAGGCTGAAGAGCCGTCTTATACGAGTCGCAGGAAGACGGTCCGGCACTTCTTTGTGGCTGCAAAGTTTCATGGCACGCTATGCGTTGTACCCGGCCGGGTATTTTACCCTGTGATGAAAAGCTGCCATCAAAACCTGAGAGAAAGCCTCTTTGATACGCGCAAGATCACGAAGTGTCAGCGGACATTCGTCGAGTTCACCTGACTGAAAGCGATCGTTGATGATTTTCTGAATCAAACGGTCGATCCGGGCTGGTTTGGGATCCTCGAGCGTTCTACTGGCAGCCTCAACCGCGTCGGCCAGCATGGCTATACCGGTTTCACGCACCTGTGGTTTCGGGCCGGCATAGCGATACTTGTTGATATCAACTTCCCCACCCTCTTGCTCTTTTGCCTTATGATAGAAATATGTAATAGCCATTGTACCGTGGTGTTCTTCGATGAAATTCAGAACAGCATCCGGAATATCGGCTTCTTCGCCAAGCTGTCTCCCCTTCTTCACATGTGATGAGAGAACCATGGAGGACATTGCTGGTGTCAGGGATTCGTGCTTTGATTTAACACTGAACTGGTTCTCCACGAAGTATTCGGGAATCTCAATCTTCCCGATATCGTGATAGTAGGCACCTACTCGTGCCAGTAGCGCGTTGGCGCCAATCGCCTCGGCTGCAGCTTCGCACAAATTACCGACAGAAATTGAATGGTGATAAGTGCCCGGAGCCTCAATGGAAAGGCGTTTGAGCAGCGGATGGTTGAGATCAGATAACTCCAGAAGCGTAATGTCAGTTGTAATTCCAAAGAGTGACTCAAATATCGGCAGCAGACCCAGGGTCAACAGAACCGAAAAAACACCGGCAAACAAACCGTGCACCATTTCGGTCAGGATTTCGGAACTGGTGCTCAGTTTCAGATTCTCAATCACCAGTATGTACAGCAAATACGCCAGAACGGCTGAGAACATCACTCGATAGAAATGCGATCGCTTGCTGAGTTGCTGAGAAGTAAAACAGCCTACAACGCCAACTACGACCGTGAGAAAAACGAGCGAGAAACTAAACCGATGCATGATCCCCAACAGCAGGGCGAGAATTACTGTACTCAGTATACCGACCTCTGCGTCATAAAGAACAGTCGTCATGATTGAAAGAACTACAATCGGATATATGTAGATTGACTTCAAGCCCAGGAACTCTGCAAGATACAATAGGAACATCTGAATTCCGAAGATCAGGAAAAGAGCCAGTAGCTTCTGATTAGATCGATAGACATCAGGTCTGAAGAAATACAGAAATAGAAGCAAGGCCGTAAACATCGCCAGTGTCAGAAGTACGCGGGCAAGAGGAGGCCACAGTGATACGAACCAACCCCGGACAGCGGCCTGGCTCCGAAGGACCTGGGCCAGTTCCTGCAGAACCTCAGCCTGGCGCTCAGTGACCTTCTGTCTGGCAGAGACAATGACATTACCGGCGGCGACGATTTCCTTGACATTTGACAGATCCACCAGACCCTCGCTCACTCTTCTTTCATACTCAACCATATTGACAGTGAGATTGGGTTTGATAAAGCTGCGTCCAATAGAGTAATACGAATCCACACTGATGCTGTCGGTGACTGCCTGTCTGTTCAGTGTCGTGAGAAGTCTGGCGTAGGACAGCACCACATCAACAAGCCGGCCACGCTCCACGATGTACTCTTTATCACCCCTTCGAACCAGGATTGACCGGTTCCGGGATTCCGGCAGTTCACGAAGGTCGGAAAGAACGCCCACGCGATATATTTCATCCAGACAAATACTCTCAAGTCTCTCGCGTAGCGGTTCGATCTCAAAGTCGTCGGCAAGAGCAGCATTAAGGGCATTCTGCCCCATGTCAGGGAACACTCGGAGAATGGAATCTGTGAACTGCGACAATTCGACAGATCGTGTCAGGCTGTCACGAGACTTGAAATCTGTAACCATCGCAGCGAACAAACCCAGACGATTGATGATTGCGAGTGGTACAGTAGTGTCTACATCCAGAACAAACGAAGTGAATTGGCGCACTTGTTCTTGTTCTGTCTGCATTTCCCGGTCACTCTTAAGAACGGTAATCTGGACCGGCGCAACAATATCATAGGGAGCAAACTCTCCCTGGCGCGGCATGTCCAGGGGATCGTAGAGCACTTCGCCGGGATAGAGTATTCCCACCGCAAGCGAAGCCAGGATTAGCATCAGTATCTTCAGTGACTTCGATCGAGCCGTGGGTTCGTAAACCTGACGACTCTCGGCCTGAATCTTCAGAAGCCTCTTGAGCTTTCGCTTCAAACTGAGCAACAACGCTACCATACGGTGGTTCTTCCTAACGCCTCAGGACTTTTTCCGTTTCGATTCATGTCGCTCATAAGCCCTGATGATCTTCTGCACTAATTGGTGACGAATGACATCCCTCTCTGTTAAGTAAACGAACTTGATGCCGGAAATGTTCTTGAGAACACCCTGAACTTTGACAAGTCCTGAACCGCGCCTGTCATCCAGATCGATCTGTGTAATATCACCGGTAATCACGGCCTTTGACTTTTCGCCGATACGCGTGAGAAACATTTTCATCTGTGCACTTGTGGTATTCTGAGCTTCATCCAGAACCACAAACGCTTCATTGAGTGTACGGCCTCTCATAAAAGCCAGCGGGGCGATTTCGATTACGCCCATCTCCAGCAGGCTACGAATCTTGTCCGGCTGAAGCATATCGTAAAGCGCGTCATATACGGGACGAAGATACGGGTCGACTTTGGCGCGTATGTCGCCGGGGAGGAACCCCAGCGACTCCCCCGCTTCGACCGCCGGTCGTGTAAACACGATGCGGTTGACTTTCTTTGCTTTCAACTCCGCTACAGCCATCGCACAAGCCAGGTAGGTCTTCCCGGTTCCGGCGGGACCGATCGAGAAAACAATATCATTTTTGTCTACGGCTTCGACATATTTCGTCTGCCCCACAGTTTTCGGCTTGATAGTTTTCTTCAGGGAGTTGGTCAGCAACGCTTCAGTCGATATCTGATCGGCAGGTCCGTGTCCACTCTCGCTGACCATAGTCATTGCATAGTTGAGATACTGCTCCGAGACGATAGCGCCCTGCCCCACCCTGGTGGCCAGATCATGCAACAGGCGATCCACCTGATCGACTTCGGCGTGAGGCCCCTCGATCGTAACATTATCGCCGCGGGCAACGATATTAACAGGAAAACGCGTCTCAATGATACGCAGAAAGACGTCGTTCTGGCCAAACAGCAATCGTTGGTCGATGTCTGAGACGTCGAACGACTGCGACTTTCTATCTTCAGAATTGGGACTCAAAACTATTCTTGAATCAATCCTTCTTCTTGAGTGCAAGACCCAGTTCTTCGAGCTGCTCCGGGTCAATAGATGACGGGGCGTTATCCATCAATGAAGTCGCATTGGTTGTTTTGGGAAACGCAATGACGTCACGGATACTGTCACGACCAAGCATTAACGACACCACCCGGTCCAGGCCGATAGCAATACCGGCGTGGGGCGGTGCACCGTATTCAAGCGCCCGCAAAAGGAACCCGAACATCCGATCGGCGCGATCCTTGTCAATACCGAGTATTGACAGGACTTTCTCTTGCAACTCGCGCTGATTGATTCGCTGACCGCCGGAAGCAACCTCCAGACCGTTTATCACAAGATCATACTGCGCTGCTCTGACTCGGCGCCAGGGATGGCTCAGGTCGTCGCCGGTAAGCTTGGAATCGAAACCCTCATCGATAAGTTGCATATCCTCTTCGATAGGGTGTGACACTATATTGTGCATAGCCTCGAAACGGCCCTGCTCCTCGTTGAAGTCAAACAGTGGGAAGCGCGTTACCCAGAGGAACTTGTACTCATCTTTATTTATCAGATCATGCGCCCGACCAAGGTGCAGCCGGAGTTGCCCGAGAATCTCTTCGGTCTTCAGCGGCTTGTCGGAGATGATGAACAGGGCGTCGCCGGGCTCAACTCCCGCCGTCTCCACCAGTTTGTCTTTGACACTCTCGCCGATGAACTTCAGAATCGGTGACTTGTCGCCGGATTCGGCGCGAAGTACATACGCCAGGCCGCGCCCACCGTGTTTTTTGGCGACTTCCGTCAACCCGTCGATCTGCTTGCGGGAGTACGATCCGCCACCCTTGAGTACAATTCCTTTGACCACGCCACCGGAAGCTACGTTATCGGCAAACACTTTGAAATCACAGCCGCGCACAACATCTGTCAGGTCGCATATCTCCATACCAAACCGCAGATCCGGCTTGTCTATCCCCCACCGCATCATGACTTCTTCGTAGTCGTAACGCTCAAATGGCGCTTCTACCTTAACACCGAGCACGTCGCGGAACATGCTCACCATGAGGCCTTCGATCACCGCCCAGACATCTTCCGGCGTGACAAACGACATCTCCATATCAAGCTGGGTGTGCTCCGGCTGACGATCGGAGCGAAGGTCTTCATCGCGAAGACACCGCGCAATTTGAAAATACTTGTCGAACCCGGAGATCATCAGAATCTGCTTGAGTAACTGTGGCGACTGCGGCAGTGCATAGAACTTGCCGGGATAGACACGGCTGGGCACCACGTAGTCGCGGGCGCCTTCGGGAGTCGACCGCATGAGCAGCGGGGTTTCGATATCAAGGAACCCTTGGTCGCTCATAAAGTTGCGGATCGCCATGGTGGCTTCATGCCGCAGCTTCAGCGCTTCCTGAAGCGGCTTTCTACGAAGGTCCAAATATCGGTATTCCAGCCGCAGGACATCCTTGGCGGTGGTTTCGTCTTCGATCTCAAATGGCGGCGTCTTGGATTCCGCCAGAACGTAAAAAGCCTCTGCGTTGACTTCGATTTCACCGGTTTCCATTTTGGGATTAACCGTACCATCCGGACGTTTCTGGACAGTCCCGACCACGGCCACCACACATTCAGCGCGGACCCGCTCGGCTTCGGCAAGCATTTCGGGATCGAATTCCTGCGGATTGATCACTACCTGCGTAAAGCCGTACCGGTCGCGGATATCCAGGAATAGCAGCCCTCCCAGATGTCTTTCGCCTTTGACCCAGCCATTTAGGCGGACTTTGGTGCTATCGTCGACTGCTCGAAGCTGGCCACAGGTATGAGTTCTTTTCAATTCAGAATATGCGGGCACGTGTTCTTCCTTAACTTCCTGCCAATTATATAGTTATCGGTCATTCCCGGTGATTGTTGAGAGCCCGACAGATCGGTTCATAGCGAGCCGAAGCTACTGTATTGGGAGCGGCTTGTCAAGTGGGGGTAGGTTGATGGACGGACCGCCAAGTCTATTGTACACCTCTTGTCATTGGATTAGTACGATCCAAGTACTTCTCCAGTTTACCACGCGCGCTCTGAAGTTCACATAGAGCACCGGCTAACACCTCAATCTCAAACTCAAACTCACCACTCCCAGGATCCTTGATCAGCCCCCAAATATGATAAGCCGCTGCATGCAGCTCGACTCGAAAATCCGCAGGTAACAATGGCTTTAAGTAGTCCGCATCCTCTTTGAGCTTCCTTGAAGCATCTATCAATTCTTGTGGAGCGCTTGAACCAGACTGCATCCAATCAACATATTGATCAGCCAAATCCTTCGTTTCTCCCAAGAGTGTCAAACATGCATTTAGGGATCTTTCAGCTACAAGTCGTCCCCACTCTTTCCGGCCCTTCATCCTTTCGACAACCAACTGGTAAACGAAAGCCATCATCGGGACTGCAACGGCAACAAGATATGGACCCCAAGCTGCTGCGGCCTGTGAACACGAGTTACTTTCCACAGTTTCCCCTACCTTTCCCTTGTGCTGACCTCTGTATCGCTTGATTGAAGCGTCATACACCTCCTTGATTGGGAACAAGCTACGATGTGACGGACTGTGTGTCAATCCAGAATGCCCCGTGCCACAATTTCTTTGTAGCCCACCCAACGGGTGGGGATTTGTGATGCAGCTATGAACCCACCTGTTAGGTGGGCTACAAGACTTTCGCAGGGGCGGCGCATGTGAACATACACCGCCCACGGTCAGCTCGAAGCATGCGGCGCGAGCGTACCTTCTACCGTATCAACGAGATCTGGCCGACCACACCCTGAAGGTTTTTCAGGACATCGATATACCGGTTAAAATAGATGTCCGCCACTTGGTTCATCATATTGAAGTCAACCATGCAGTTATTCCTGAGCAGTTCCCGGAACGGCTTGGCTTCAATCGAGAGAACCTCGGTTGACTCGACGCATTGCGCCGTGGCGGTATATCGCTCCGAATCAAGCAACGGCGACAGGCCAAACAACTCGCCTTTCTCAATCCTGGAGATAACAAGACTGAAATCCTGTTCCGTGGCCGGAAGCCGAAGATTAACTAAACCTTCCATCAGCATATACACGTGACCGGCCGCGTCGTTGTATTCGAATATAGTCTCGTTGGCCATAAATTGCTTCACCGACGAAAACCGGCTGAGTTCCTTGGCCTGATCAACACTCAGTGACCTAAACACGTCATGGCCTTTCAGCATTTTGTCATCACTCATCGTACTCCTCCATTCCTGTTAATGTCATCTCGCCAATGTGGGTTTCGTCCTTCACAAAATCACATCTCGGCAACAGGTATTAATTGAACAAGGGCAGTGTGTTGCCAAATGGGTAGCGTGGTGTCAGTTGAAGTGAGTACCCTCTTTTATAAAATACGACAGACAACAGGATTTTGCAAGAATATACTTGTTGTGTGTGATGTCGCGGGTGTCGTGTGATTACACGTGCCGCGGGACACCTGTTGTCCTAACCACAGGCCCGACCTGCTGACTCGTGCCCGGCAGATGTCCACCTCTGCCGATTAAAACCACAGTCTTGCTGCGCATTGTGACTCGATTTCTCTCGATTGACTATTACATATTCCAACCGTATATTCGCTGTAGTTAAGATGTTGTGATAAGGAGAACCCGATGCCCGCGAGATCCATCAAAGCCGCGCGCGGCAGCCGAATAAGCTGCAAGGGATGGCACCAAGAAGCCGCCCTGAGAATGTTGAACAATAACCTCGATGCCGAAGTCGCCGAGAACCCGAAAGAGTTGATCATCTACGGTGGGTCCGGCAAAGCCGCCCGTAACTGGAAAGCTTACGACGCTATTGTCAAGTCCCTCAAATCACTCGGAAATGACGAAACCCTGCTGATACAGTCCGGTAAACCTGTGGGGATTTTCCGCACCCACGATCACGCACCGCGCGTGTTGATCGCCAACTCACACATCGTGCCGAAATGGGCGACCTGGGAGAAGTTCCGCGAATACGAACAGTTGGGCCTTATTATGTTCGGCCAGATGACCGCCGGAAGCTGGATTTACATCGGCACTCAGGGGATTATCCAGGGAACATACGAGACTTTCGCGGCTCTTGGCGACAAGCATTTCAAAGGCGATATGACTGGCAAATGGATACTCACCGGCGGTATGGGCGGTATGGGTGGCGCTCAGCCGTTGGCCGGGACGATGGCGGGGGCATCGATACTGTGTGTCGAAGTCGACGAGAAACGCATCAACCGCCGTGTCAAGGTTGGCTACTGCGACATCAAGGTCAAGACGCTCGACAAGGCACTGGAATTGATCAAGCAACACACCAAGTCGGGTGAACCGATTTCTATCGGACTGGTAGGCAACGCCGCAGAGATTTTCTCCGAGATCTACAGGCGAGGTATCATTCCCGATGTTGTCACCGACCAGACATCGGCCCACGATGAACTCAACGGATACATTCCCGAAGGCTACACTGTCAACGAAGCAGCGCGCCTTCGAAAGAAAAACCCCAAAGATTACATAAAGCGCTCATACAAGTCGATGGTCAAGCACTGCGAGGCTATGATCAGGTTCCAGAAGGCCGGCTCGGTTGTGTTCGACTACGGCAATAATCTTCGCGGCCAGGCCGAAGTCGGAGGTTTCAAGAACGCCTTCGCCTATCCCGGATTTGTACCGGCGTACGTACGGCCGTTATTCTGCGAAGGACGGGGGCCATTCCGGTGGGTGGCACTCTCAGGCGATCCGAAAGACATTGCCGTCACTGACGAGATCGTGCTGAAACGTTTCAAGCACAATCGTTCACTGGTGCGCTGGATCGGCAAGGCACAGAAACAAGTGCCGTTCCAGGGGCTACCTTCGAGAGTCTGCTGGCTTGGTTACGGTGAACGGGCTGAGTTTGCAGATATCATGAACACGTACATCAAGAAGGGCAAAATCTCAGCGCCAATAGTTATCGGGCGCGATCACCTTGACTGCGGCTCGGTAGCATCACCGTACCGGGAGACAGAGGACATGCTTGACGGCTCTGATGCTATCGCTGACTGGCCATTGTTGAATGGGATGCTCAACGCCGTTTCCGGAGCAAGCTGGGTATCTATCCATCACGGGGGTGGTGTTGGCATTGGACTTGCCATTCACGCCGGGCTGGTGATCGTTGCTGACGGCACCAAGGAAATGGCAACTCGCTTAAACCGGGTGCTGACCTGTGATCCGGGCACGGGCATTATGCGACATGTCGATGCCGGGTACAAAGACGCCGCCAAGTTCGCCCGTAAACACAAAATCAAGATCCCGATGATGAAGAAGTAATCCTGCATTACTCGGCTTGTTGAAAAGGTCCTTTCCCTAAGTTGAGTCAGGCCCTTCGAATCTGCGACAGCAGATTTGTAAGACCTGACTCTATTTGTGCCCGGCAGATGTCCACATCTGCCGGATGTAGCGGCACATGTGGACATGTGCCGCGCACAGTAACAACGCTGCTATGAGGTTTATCAACAAGCCCATTACTCCTGGACTTTCACTTACAGCGCTCGGATTTCTACAGTTCACTCATGAGAGATTCTGTTTGACCGCAACCAATCGCCGCGTATATTCCACCCATGCCGCCTGAGAAAAAAGCCACAGTACTGATCAAGAATATCGGCCAGCTCATCACCATGGATGGCCCTGTCCCCCGTCTTGGTTTTGACATGAACAACCTGGGGTTGATCAAAAATGGCGGTGTGGCTGCCGCCGGAGAAGAGATCCTGGCAGTCGGCAAGTCCGACGAGGTTGAGGGTCACGCCGAACTCGCCGAAGGTTGCACTGTCATTGACGCCGCCGGGGCCGTCGTGACGCCGGGGTTTATTGATCCGCATACACATCCGGTTTTCGCCAAAACACGGGAACGCGAGTTCGAGATGCGAGCCATGGGCAAGAGCTATATGGAGATTGCCCGCTCAGGTGGTGGCATACGCTCATCGGTGCGCGACCTCAGAACTTCTCCAGTTGATCTCCTGATGACCAACACCAAAAAACGCCTCGACACAATGCTGGCCCATGGAACTACGACCATTGAGGCCAAGTCCGGCTACGGTCTTTCCACCGAGTCTGAGATCAAGTGCCTTGAGGTTATCCGTGATGTCAACAGCGTACATCCTGTCGATATGATTCCGACGTTCCTTGGAGCGCACGAAGTCCCCGACGAGTATCGAGACAAGCGGCAGGAGTATGTCGAACTGGTTATAGAGGAGATGATCCCGGCCGTAGTCAAAGACAACCTGGCGGTTTTCTCGGATATCTTCTGCGAAGAAGAAGTATTCGATTTGAAGGAATCCCGCCGTATTCAACAGGCGGCAGCCGATGCCGGGTTGAAGCTCAAGTTCCACGCCGACGAGTTGGCATCAACAGGCGGATCAGAGCTGGCGGCAGAACTGGGGGCAATCTCTGCCGATCATCTGGTACACATCTCAGAGGGCGGTATCAAGGCGCTGGCTAATGCCGGTACGGCAGCGGTGCTTCTGCCAGGGACGACTTTCTCACTGGGTGGAAAGCAGTACGCTCCGGTGCGGAAAATGATCGAAAATGGTGTAATCGTGGCTTTGTCAACGGATTGCAACCCCGGATCGAGTTTCACCGAATCCCTGTCGATCATAATCTCCCTGGCGGTTGTCCAGATGAAAATGACTGTAGCCGAGGCTATTTCGGCCGTGACCGTAAATGCTGCCAGGGCAATTGATAAGAACGATGACATCGGGCAGCTTGTTGCCGGGAAACTTGCAGATATCGTGATTTGGGATATGCAAGACTACCGGGAACTGCCTTATCACTACGGTGTCAATCTGGTGACGAAGGTTATCAAGCGAGGAAAACTGGTCGTCCAGCGATGATTCTGCGGAACGCGGCCCGAATGTCGGTGTTTAAGGCATGGCAAAGAATATGAGAGTCCGATCAAGTATCATTCATCTTATTCTCCTTTGCGCGCTGAGCGTTGCCGGTTGCGGTGTGTATACGTTCAACCCACGAGGTGAGTCAAGCGTTGGTACTATCGCTGTCGAACCGTTTGAGAACAAGACCACTGAGTATGGACTTTCTGACCGCCTTACAGACGTGATTGTGGATGCGTTTATCATTGACGGCACAATCACAGTTGTTCCGCTGGCGAGCGCGGAAGCTGTGCTGGTAGGCGTGCTAACGAAATATGAGCGCGTGGCCGAAAGGTTCGATGAGAACGACCAGGTTGAAACCTATAAAGTCATTATGGATTTTGAAATCGCATTCAGAAACCCTGAAGATAATACCGATATCTGGAAAGAGAACATGCGACACGAGGGAACCTACGATGCTCTCGATGAGATTGAAGAAGACGGCCAGAACCATGCGGTCGGTCGCCTTGTCGAAGCAATTATCAACAAGACCACCAAATCGTGGTAGGCACACCTTCGGAGTTCGCATATGACGGTTCAACATGGATTGAAAAACTTGCTTGAGAGACAGTACATGAGCATTCGTAGATTCACACAGATCATATTAGTTATCGCGGTGATTGTTACAATCATGGCAAGCGCAACTCTTGCCAGAAACGTAAATGCCAGTGCCGGCACGAGCGGGTTCTCGTTCCTCAAGATCAATGTCGGCGCCCGAGCGGTTGCGATGGGCGGGGCATTCACCGGATTGGCCGATGACGAGTCATCGCTTTACTACAACCCGGCGGGAATTGCGGCCCTCGAAGGCAGACGTTTCATTGCCGGATACCATAACTATTTCGTCGATCTGCAATCAGGAGTCGTGGGGTTTATCCGTTCCCTGAACGATCGCCAGACGCTGGCTTTTCACGTCAGTTACCTGAACTACGGTGAGTTCACGCATACAGATCGGCAGGGCAATATCAACGGCACCTTTGGCGGCAGCGACATCTTGTTTGCGACAACCTTTGCCATGCAGTACACACACGAGCTCCTGATTGGCGCTACCGGTAAGCTCATTTATGAGAAAATTCAGGATTACTCAGCCACCGGGTTGGCGCTCGATATCGGCGTAAAGTACAGCACCAACCGTGGCCGCTACACGGGCGGATTGATGATCCAGAACCTGGGAACGCAACTCTCTTCGC
>QNAF01000004.1 GCA_003641405.1 Candidatus Zixiibacteriota bacterium
CTTCAGCTTGTTGTTCACCACCCCGCTGTCAAAGAAATCCTGCACCTCTTCGTAAGACAGTTTCGCCCGCGACTTGACGACCGTGTCAGCCAACTCCCATTTGAGCATCTTCCCCTTGCGATCAAAATCTATGAAAACTGAGTGTGCGGGGCGCCGACGATTTGGTCGCAGGGAGCAGACATCGTTTGAAAGCACTTCCGGGATCATCGGAATTACCGACCCCGGCAGATAGACCGAGTTCCCGCGCTCAAATGCTTCCGTGTCGAGGGCGGAGCCGGGCCTCACATAATACGAAACGTCGGCGATATGCACTCCCAGCCGGAACCCTTTGGGGGTCTCATCGACCGATACCGCGTCATCGTGGTCTTTGGCGTCAGCCGGATCAATCGTGTAGACACAGTCGCGTGTGATATCCATGCGCGGGATGTCATCGTATGACATCGCCGCCGCCCGCTCAGCCTGATCGAGAATTTCAGCAGGGAATTCCAACGGGAGGCCGAATCCCTTGATGATCGACAACATGTCAACGCCCGGATCGTTCGGTCGGCCAAGCCGCTCGATAACTTTGCCTTCCGGATTGCGGAAGGGATCGTCCCACTCGACAAGCTCCACGACTACTTTCTCACCGTATTGCGCGTCAAGACTGAGTTCGGGCGGGATGTAGATATTCTTGTGAATACGTGGGTTGTCCGGGACGACTGTTGAAAAGTGTCCGCCCTCCTGATACACCCCCACGATGTTTCTCCTGGCCCGTTCCAATACCTTGATGACAGTTCCTGCCTCCCGGCCCTGAACGTGCCCACGAAATCGGATCATGACCTTGTCACCGTCAAAGGCCGTGTGAAGGTCAGTGGATGGTATCAGGATGTCTTCAGGACAGTCTTCTCGTATCAGGAAGCCCGTGCCACCGCGTGTGATTGTGAGCTTGCCAACCGCCACACCAAGTTGGTCCGGAAGGCCTATTCTTCCGCGTTTCAGCCTGATGAGCTCGCCGCTGTCCAGCAGCAACTTGATTTTTCTACGGAAGCGTGTGTAGTCAGCCTGTTTGACTTTGAGAGCCGCGGCCAACTCTTTGATTCGCATCGGCCTGTCGGCCTTGGAGGAAACAAAGCTTAGGATTGATTCAGGTGTAATTGCCATGCGACAATAATACCAGACACTTGAAATCGAGTCAAGCTAATATGGCAGATTTGCGCCAATTTGGCAGAATGTAAACACAAAAGGCCCACCGTGTGGCGAGCCTTCTGGTGCGGCCAAGGGGCCGCAAGGGTTGGGAGTGTCATTCTCGCAGATCAGCCTCCAAAGCCGCGGCCGGGACGCTTTTTCTGACGCCGATCAGGCTTCTGGAAATCCTGGCGATCACCACGGCGTTCCATGCGGAGTTCCTTAACTCTCTCCTGCTGCTCGTCAGTAAGTACGCTCTTCATAGCCTGTCGTTGTGTGTAGCGTGCCTTGTGAATGTCTGCCTTGAGACGTGAGACTTCATCTATCGCTCGCATGACCTGGGATTCCGAAGCGTCATCATCCATCATGAGCTTACGGAGCATGATCTCGGCTTTCTCAAGTTCCGCCTTGCGATCAACATTCTTCAGCTTGAAGTCCAGCCTGAACTCTTTTAGCTGATCTTTCTGCTCCTGGGTCAACTCAAGTTCGTCGGCAAGCGCCAACAGACCATGCATTCTATCGCGATGGCCCATCTGGCCGTGATGACTTCCCGGTCCATCGAATCCCTGACAGCCTGATTGACCATGAAAGCCCGGATGCCCACGTTGACCGTGCCCACCACCGGGAGGTCCGGCCTGCGCGAATAGTCCAGCCGGAACTATCAAGGCCAGACTCAACAGGATTAGTATTCCTTTCTTCATGTTACACATCTCCTTCTTTTAAGTGTTGTATAATAGTTCTGTACATCTCAATATTATCCGCCCATTGGAAAAGGATTGGGCGGACCTTCTTGACGTCTATGCTCACGGAATGATTTGATCCTCTCGAGCATTTCTGCCTCAAACCGTTCGTTGAAAATGATCAACCTGGCTATCTGTACGCTTGAAAGCACACTCCGGATTTTATCCATGAATTCATAGGTCAGCCGATACTTCTCTTGCTCCTTAGCCCGGATAAGACTCACCAACTCGTCAATGCGGTCGTTGTTGGGGCTTGCGCTATGAAGCTCCTGTGCCAGCACATCAATCAGCTCTCGCTTCTCTTTCTCAAGGCGACGATGCTCTTTTCTCACAGACTGATAAGCTGTGAGAAACTGAATCTCCTGATCTTCGTTCAAGTCCAGAAGCTCAAGCATCTTAAGCATCCGCAACTGTTCGAGATGCTTGCGCTGTCGGTCTTCTCCCCTGCCACGCATTTCACCACGAGGTTTACCGAAATCGCCGGTATCGTGCGGATCGGACTGAGCCCACAGAAGTGTCCGGGCTTCGCACCACGAGATTCCAGGGTCATCAAGTCCTTGCGCTACAACTGTACCTGATGGCACACACAAAGCGATCAGACCTGCGCCCAGAAGAAACGCCGTTGATATTGATCTTTTCATAACAACTCTCCCACATTCATATTTTCCACGAGGTATTCCATTTCCTCAACGGTGATGTCACCCAGCAGCGTCTCACCGGCATCAAAACTACGTCCCGAACTGAAATCCTGAATCAGGACTGTGACCAGTTCATTATCCATCTGAGCTTCCTCGTCAGTTTCGATATAAACCAGGTTGTCACCTGTTTGCTGACCAGTTGAAACAGCGGACGTCCAATCATCGGAAGCCTGTTGCTGCCCAATCGTGTAAGCACCGTAAGATATGGTCACAATAAATAGAGCCGCGGCAACCCTGGACAAACCAGTGAGCCATCTCGGGGATAACCGTCGTTCGTCTCTGGGCTCAATCCTCGCCGCCACGTTTGCAACAGCTCGCTCAATTTCGATCTCAGAAAGTTCCAGCCCTGTATCGTTTTGGAATCTCCCTCCGAGTTCAGCCAGTTCGTCGTTGAAAGCACGACAGGCGGAGCACTCCTCAACATGTGCCAATATGTCTTTCGGCAGATCGGACGAGCCAAAGAGCAATTCAAGTTGCTGCTGTACCTGTTCACAGTTCATGAATGCCACTCCTTCTCGCGGGCGAAAACCCTCAGTTTCTTCACGGCTTCACGATAACCGGTCTTGACCGTTCCCACGGCGCGATCAACTGCCGTTGCGATTTCCTCAAAAGTCATTTCTCGGTAGAACCGCAATTCGAAGATGGCTCGTTGCGCCGGGGGCAGTGTCGTCATGAACGCGGCAACATCCGTCGCCAACTCCTTGCGAGCGAACTCGCGCTCCGGGTTTCCCGAAATTGCCGAAGTCTGTTCGGATATCTCGGACTGCTCAATAGCGCTGTGGCGTTGAGCGGCCTTGATATGATTCAATGTCTTGTTGGTAGCAATCCGATACATCCAACTGGCAAAAGACGCCTCGCCTCGGAAACCGGCCAGATTCTGCCATGCCGTCACGAAAGTCTCCTGCGCCAAGTCAAGAGCGGTATCCCTGTCGCCAGTCATTCTGTATGTCAGTGCCGTAATTGGTTGCATCATCTGCCTCACGATTGCCGAGAAAGCCTCACGATCACCGCCGGTCGCTTTCTTGACCAGCCTCTGGAGCTCATCTTCGTTAAACCTTGTCATCTTCTCTCGTTCTGGAAATAAGACATCCAAACTGGTTGCGAAGATTAATGGACGTACAACACAATACGAAAAAAAGGCCGGAATTTCCTCCGGCCCAGCGACTTACAGTGTGCAGAAATTAGTCGCGGTGACTTTTCTCCAGGACTTTTGTATATGACAGGAAGTCCTCCAGGACCTTTCCAGTGCCCCGGACCACACAAGTCAGGGGATCATCGGCGACATTCACCGGCAGGTTCGTTTCCTGACGAAGCCTCTTGTCAAACCCTCTCAGCAACGCGCCACCACCGGTAAGAACTATCCCGCGCTCAAGTATATCCGAAGCCAACTCCGGCGGTGTTCTCTCAAGCGCCTGACGCACTGCCTCTACCACAATATCAAGTGTTTCAGATAGAGCTTCACGTATTTGAACGGAGGAAATCTTCAGGTTCTTGGGTACTCCTGCAACCAGGTCACGGCCCCGGACTTCCATCGACAGTTCCTTGTCAAGCGGGAATGCAGATCCCACACGGATCTTGATATCTTCGGCAGTCAACTCGCCTATAAGCAGATTGTAGTTCTTCTTCAGATAGCTAATAATGGCTTCGCTGAATTCATCTCCGGCTACGCGAATGGACGTATCATTGACAATCCCATTGAGAGCGATAACGGCAATCTCCGAAGTACCCCCACCAACGTCAATAATCATGATACCTGTGGGCTGGTCAACCGCGAGGCCGACGCCAATAGCGGCTGCCATCGGCTCCTGAAGCAGGTAAACTTCGCGAGCACCGGCATTCTCAGCCGAGTCACGCACGGCCCGCTTTTCAACTTCTGTGATTCCCGACGGCACCGAGATGACAACACGAGGCTTCATGAGATACTTGCGCTTGACCACCCGCCGGATGAAGTCGGCAATTAGTTTCTCCGACATTTCGAAATCGGCAATCACGCCGTCCTTGAGCGGCCTGATGGCCTCAATTCCACCCGGCGTGCGGCCGGTCATTTCTTTCGCCGCAGAACCAATTGCCAGAATCTTGCCGGTGCTCTGTTCGATAGCCACGACCGAAGGCTCGTTGAGGACCACACCCTGATTGCGCACATAGACAAGAGTGTTGGCAGTACCAAGGTCGATTCCAACGTCGTTTGAGAGAAAGTCAAAAAAGCCCAAGTCAAATCCCTTCAACCAATTGCGTCGTCGAATAGAACCGGTATGGGAAACCAGCAATACTCTTTAATCCCTGTATCGTTCCTTGTGGCAATAAGTTTACTCCGTTTGCACACAGGGGGCAACAAAAAAGCTATACCAATGACAGGATGTTGCCCGCTCTATCGGCCCTCTGCGTTCAGCAGGTCAAGAACCGCCTGAAAGTCCCCCGGAACTGGAGCTTCGAATCTCAACTCTCGGCCGTCAACCGGGTGCACAAACTCCAATCTTATCGCATGGAGTACCTGTCTGGGAATGAGACTCAGAAGACGCTTGGCAAGCGGGCGTTCCGGCCCAAACAGCGACTTTAGGTGTTTCTCTCGACCGCCGTAATCAGGATCGCCCAGCGGAGAATGCCCCAGATGAGAGAAATGCACTCGTATCTGATGAGTCCTGCCTGTGCCCAGGGTGACTTCAACAAGCTGGTACGAACGAAAGCTATCCAGCACTCGATAGTGCGTTATTGCTTCGCGCTCAGCAGCACCTCCAACACTCATCCTGGTGCGATCTTTCATAGACCGGCCTATCGGCAACTCAATGGTTCCGCTCTCTTCCTTGAAATGACCCCAAATGACAGCCAGGTAAGTCCGCTTGATCTCACGGCTCTGGATCGCTTTCTGTAGTGTGACAGCAGTCTGGTCATCACGGGCCACCACCAGGAGACCGGAGGTGTTCTTGTCTAACCTGTGCACAATTCCGGGCCGGTCAGTGCCAGAATGTTGGGACAGGTGTCCGAAGTGATGAATCAGCGCGTTGACGAGCGTGCCTGAATAGTTGCCGACTGCGGGGTGGGTAACCATTCCGGCAGGTTTGTTTACGACTGCCAGGTAGTCGTCTTCGTAGATAATGTCAAGTTGGATATCCTCGCCAACGATATCTGAAGATCTGGCTGGCGGCAGTGTGACAACAATCGCTTCACCATCGGAAAGCTTGTACTTGCCGGCAACGACAAGACCATTGACCGTGACAAGTTTCTCCGTGATCAGCTTCTGGGCACGGGAGCGCGAGATATCAAGATCCGAACTGGCGCCCAAAAACTTATCCAGTCTTTCACCGGCAGAGTCAATCGGCACAGTGATATGTACTTCTCTGCCTGAAGTCAGATCACTGGTAGCCATCTAAAATCCACGAGCCTACTTGCCAGTAGTCTGTAGCAGGGCAAGCATATCTTTCACGGCTTGCTCAAAACCACACAGAATGGCTCTGGATATGATGGCGTTGCCGATGAAAAACTCATCGATGAGATTAAGCTCATTCAGAGCCGGGATGTTCCTGTAGTCGATTCCTCGACCCGCATACACGGCGAGTCCGGCCTTGGCTGCAGCCTGGGCGCTGCTGTCGATCCTATCGAGTTCTCGCTGAGCCTCTTCGAGCGTCTGTGCTTCCGAAAAGGCACTGCAACTCAACAGGACAGCGTCGGCTCCTGCTCGCGTGGCTCCCTTGACGGCATTGGCGTCGGGTTCCACCATGAAACAGACACCTACCCCTACACCCTTGAACCTCACCGCGATACTCGAAAAATCAACCGGGGCACTATTGAAATCGATTCCGGACACCGGTGCGTCGCTATCTGCATGATCAGCGACAAAAGTCACCATCGACGGTTTGACCTCAATCACACGCTCTATGAGGTCGTCGGTGGGAGGAATTTCGATTGTCAGTTTGGATTTGACGACCTCACGAAGGATATACAGATCGCGGTCACGCACGTACTTGCGATCACGCCTCAGTTGAATAACGATGCCTTCGGCACCGGCAAGTTCGGCCAGTACAGTTGCCTGAGCCGGATCAGGTTCCTTGAGCTTGCGCACTTCGCGCAGGGCCGCCACACCATCCAGGTTTACTGATAAAAGGGCCACGTCTCCATCTCCATGAGATATGTTCTGCTGACAGAACGTTACGTTTACAGAAGCTTACGACGATCCAATTCTTCAGTCAACGTGAAAAACTGCTCGATTGTGATCTGCTCGGCCCGACAGTTTCTGCTCAAAAGTATTGTTTCGAGGATTTCAACTGCCAGCTCTGTCTCAGGGATGATATCGGGAACAAGGTTATTGGTCAGAAATTTGCGGCGGTGGCGGAATGAGGTCCGCACTACACGCTCAAACTCCGGCGTGGCTGCAATGGTATCTTCCAAAGGCGTCAGTTTGATAACTGCCCCGTCTACTTTTGGCGGCGGGTGAAATGCCTCGGAAGGCACGTCAAAGCAGTACTCGACTTCGAACTGAAGCTGAACCATGATCGAAAGCGGCGACCAATTCTTGTTTCCGGGTGACGCTGAAAGACGGGCAGCAACCTCCTTCTGAACCATGAACACGGCATACTGGATATGCCGACTATGACTGCAGCACCAATCCACCACCGGTGACGTGATGTTGAATGGCAAATTGCCAACTAACTTGAAATCCGGCAGATGCTCTGCAGTCGGTTCAAAAGCCAGGAAGTCTGTGTTGAGCACGCGCGCGTTGTCGAATTTCCTCAGAAGCCGCTCAAGGTAGCCGATCTGGTCTCTGTCGAACTCAATCGCCCATAACCGGGCGCCGGATTCGGCAATCGGGAGAGAAAGCGCTCCCCGCCCAGGGCCAATCTCAACAATACGCTGGCCTTCACCGGGATCGATCAGCACCACAATCTGCCGGATTATGTCTGCTGATTTCAGAAAGTTCTGCCCCAGCCGCTTCTTGGCGTGGTAAGCGGACATGACTCAACCCCCGAAAGTTTCCACCAGGCGAAACAGCTTGCGACAGGTGCGATCAGTGACTTTCTCGATTTCACCGGCAGGCACACCTCGCAGTTCCGCCAGCTTGTCACACACCAGTGAAACATACGCTGGTCGGTTTGTCTTTCCACGATGCGGCACTGGCGTCAGGTAAGGGGCATCGGTCTCAAGCATGATTTTGTCCAAGGGAACTTCAGCGGCCATCCTCGCCATGCCGGAGTTCTTGTACGTAATCACCCCCCCCACGGAAATGATAAAGCCAAGATCAAACACACGGGAAGCATCGCCGGCATCCCCAGAGAAACAGTGAAACACGCCGCCGGGCAGGTTGTGCGCATACTTTTCCACGATCTCAATGGTCTCCTCGAAAGCCTCTCGCGTGTGGATAACAACCGGCATCTTCATCTCAACGGCCAACTGTAGCTGCCGATTGAAGGTCTTCCTCTGCACCGGTCGCGGAGAAAGATCACGGTAGTAGTCAAGGCCAATCTCGCCTATTGCCACTACCCTGTCGGTAGCAGCCAACTTCTTCAGTTGTGCGAATGTACCGTCAGTGAGCGTTTTGGCGTCGTGAGGATGTATGCCCACAGTCGCCCGGATAGCATCGTGCGTCTGGGCCAGTTTCACTGAACGTTCTGAACTGGCAAGGTCGGCCCCCACATTGATGATAGTGTGAATCCCGGCTGTGCGCGCTTCTTCGATGACATCCTCACGGATGCCGTCGAAGGCGTCAAAATCAAGATGACAATGGGAATCGATCATCAGGAAACTTTGGCGCCGGGCGGAAGGTCACCGTCGGGAACCAGCACAAACAGCTTCTTCCCCTTCTTGCACGCCAGCAACATCCCATTGGACTCCACGCCACGAATCACTGCCGGTTTCAGATTCGTAACAACGATAACTTTCTTGTCTACTATATCATCGAGTTCATAATGCTCGGCAATACCTGCTACAATCTGTTGCTTGCCGCCGCCTGCATCGACCTGCAGCTTGAGCAGCTTGTCCGCACCTTCGACGCGCTCCGCCTCCAATACCCGGGCTACTCTCAAATCAGCCCGTGCAAATTCCGAGATGTCCAGCAGCCCGGCTTGGTCATCCGCTTTCCCGACGGAAGATGCTGCTGCCTTCTTCTCGGCCTTTGCTTTAACATCCTGCCGCGGAAACACTGCGCGGTCCACAGAGACCAATGTTCCGGGTTGCAACTCGAAAAACTTCAGGGCATGGTCCAGGGTCAACGTAGATTCATCGAGGCTGAACAGCGAGCGAATCTCAGTCATCTTGCGTGGCATAACCGGGTATAGTACAATTGACACAATGCGGATGACTTCACAACTCGCATAGAGAATGCCACCCAGCTTCTCCATCTCTCCCTGTTTAGCCAGTAGCCACGGTGTCGTATCATTGAAGAACTTGTTGGCTGCCCTGACGAGACTGATGGCTTCTGCAATGGCATGAGTCAATCGAAAGTGCTTGATATGCTCATACACCTGCCCCGGCAGTTTCTCAGCCTGCTCAACCAACTCATCAAGCCCATCAATTGATTTGAAAGGTCCGGGCAACTTTCCATCGAAATTGACCATTACCATCTTGCCGACTCGCGAGACGAGATTACCCAGATCGTTGGCAAGGTCAGAGTTGTACTGCTGCACGAACCGTTTTGCCTGGATATCGCCATCAATCCCGAACGGATACTGCGTCAGCAACAGATAGCGGGTCCCGTCCGGTCCAAACTCCTTGACCATATCGCCGGGGTCGATCTGGTTGCCCAAGGTTTTGGACATCTTGTCGCCGTCGACCGTGAAGAAACCATGAAGGAAAAGCGTATCCGGCAACTTGATCCCGGCCGCCATTAACATCGCTGGCCAGTACAAACAGTGAAATTTCAGAATATCCTTGGCCATGAGGTGAACAACCTCTGACTGGTTCCACCACTTGCCGAACAACTCCGGATCGTCTCCGTAACCTATGGCATTGATGTAATTGGACAGGGCATCCACCCAGACGTAAGCGACCTGGTTTTCATCAAAGGGAAGTGGAATCCCCCACTCAACACGTTCGCGTGACAGGGAAAAATCAGACAGATCCTGACCAATCAGGCCAAGCACTTCACGACGGCGCTCTTCGGGAAGTATGGTCAACTCTCCCGATTCGATCTTCTCCTTGATTTTGCCAAGAAATGCCGTAAGCCGGAAGAAATAGTTTTTTTCCTTGAGCTTCTGCGGTGCTGTCTTATGATCAGGGCACACGCCGTCTACTAACTCTTTCTCCGTGATGAATTTCTCGCAGCCGGTACAATACAATCCTTCGTAGTAATCAGAGTAGACAACGTCCCGACCGTCGTCAGTCTTTGCCTCTTTGAGTGCTGTCAGAATCTTGCGGACGCCATCCATATGCCTTTTCGATGTCGCCCGAATGAAGTAGTCGTTGCTGATATCGAGGTTCTTCCATGCCGTCTTGAAGTTACCAACAATGCGATCGCAGTATTCCTGGGGAGTAACACCTGCTTTGTGAGCGGCCTCGGCAACCTTGGTGCCATGCTCGTCGGTTCCGGTAACAAAGTGTGTATCTCTCCCTGCCAGCTTCTGAAAGCGTGCTATCGTGTCGGCGGCGATTGTCGTATAAGCATGCCCGATATGCGGGATGTCGTTCACATAATAAATCGGTGTTGTGATATAGAATGGTCTGGTCAAAGCACTTCTCCGTCAGATGAACGGTTATTCAGTCTCCTCAGAAGAGTCTTCTAGCCTCTTGAGTTCCATTTCTTCTTTGTTCTCTACCCGGCCGGGTGGTTCGGCTTTTCCGGAATGACGACGTGGTCCTTTTCCGGCAGAATTGAGGATATCGACGACTTTTATCCTGCATGGCGGTTCTCCCTCACAACGCAGCAGCGCCTCCTCGGCAAAGACATCTATGCGTTCTATCGTGCCAGTTCCCTTAGTTGTCTCAACGGTAGCACCAACATGCGGAAACTGCTTTTTCACGCTTTCGTAGAGATCAAGCTCATATCGCAGACAGCACAGCAGGCGACCACAATTACCCGAGATCTTTGATGGGTTCAGCGAAAGGTCCTGTATACGTGCATGCTGAGTAGAAATTGGTGCGAAATCCTGCAAGTGGCCGTTGCAATACTGCCGCCGACCACACACACCGTAACCGTCAAGTCGCTGGGCCTCATCTCGCACACCTATCTGGCGAAGTTCAATTCGGGTCCGATATCGAGCCGCCAAATCTCGAACAAGAGCTCTGAAATCAACACGATGGGCGGCTGTAAAAAAGAAAGTTATCTTGTTGCCGTCGAACTGGCACTCAGTATCAATGATCTTCATGTTCAGACCGTGCTTGCGGATTAACTGCACAACTTCCTTCTGATACTCCACTTCGTTGGTCCTCAGCCTTTCCAGACGACTCTGATCTTCGTCTCCAGCAGGACGCAGAATTGATCGAGGCCTCCTGGAACCGGAGAAATCCATATCCGCTTCGATCTTCTTCGTCAAACGGCCAATGTGCTCCCCCTGCTCCACCTGAGTAATAACGTACTCATTTAGGTTCAACGAATGGTAGTAACTATTGAAGAACAACTCCCGTCGGGAGCCTTTGAATTCAACCTGATATATCTCAGCCACCAGTGGCCTCCTGATCGATACTATCACCCGGCACGGCCAGGTCTGATCTAAGTTTAAGGGCCAGAGCAAGTAACGAAATTGCAATATGGACGTTCCTGGGGAAATCCGCAAGTGTCTTCTTTAGCGTCGTTACCGCTGCCGACACTGCATTGCTATTTGCGAAAGGAACCGCCAGATGTTTGATCTCATTGGTGAAATCTACATTGACGAGATCATCCTCGGCCCCGGTCTGAGCGTACATAGCACAGTCACGTATCAATGACTGCCACAAGCGCACAAGCTCTGTGGCCGCTCCACGATCTCGAAAGTCCATAAGTTCGAATATCTGCGAGAGGGCAGCCGGTGCAGGCTCCGTGATAAGTGACTTAAACAGAAGTAACCCGACTGCGCGACGGCTGGATTCGTCGCCGTCTTCAGGTTGGGCCATATCAATCGCCCGCCCCAACACACCTTCTGACAAGCGGGCCAGAAGCTGCGCATGCGTTTCAGTCAAATCGTACTTTTCCTGAAGATATTCTATGACGGCCAACTCAGGTAGTCTCTCCAGCCGGATCTTCTGAGCGCGGGATTGGATGGTCGGCAACAACGCATCTGGCTTTTCGGCTGTTAAGATTATCACAGTGTCAGCGGGTGGTTCCTCTATAAGTTTCAGCAGGGCATCAGTAGAGGACTGTCTCATCTTCTCCATCTGGTAGAAAACAACAACACGGGTCACTCCGGCCGCAGGACGGATAGAAGTACTCCTCTTTACTCTGCGGGCCAGGCTGATGGGGATATTGATCGGCGAGGATGTATCCAGCATCTTGAACGGCTCAAGCCGCTTCTGCTCCAGTACTTCGTTAGTAAAGTCGATAGCCTCTGAGTCGTTTTTGTGAGAGCGAATTGGCACTACGAATTGCAGACCCTCGAAATTGAGAGCACGAATCGTTCGGCACTGACGGCACTCGCCGCAGGGATAGCTGATTGAGGAATCATCGCCATCGCCAATGGGTTGCTCACAATTGAGCAACGCCGCAAATTCAACTGCCAGCGACCAGTCGCCGACACCTTCACGACCGTGAAACAGGTATGTTGATGCAACACGACCAGCCCTGAACGACCTCGAAAGGATCGACCAGGCTTTGTGCTGTGCCCTGGCTATACTAAAGTGACTCAATGTTTATCCACTCAACCGGATCAAGCGGTTCGCTACCTCGGCGTAACTCGAACCTGACAATACCATCTTCGCCGGATTTTCCCAGATCAGAGCGAGTCTGAAGATACTGTCCCTCTGACACGACCACTTCACCGAGACCGGCGTAAGTTGTGTAGTACTGATGATCATGATTGATAATCACAAAATTGCCATAACCACGTAAATTCCCGGCGAAAGCAACTGTTCCTGAGGCCACCGTGACGACCTTGCGCCCTGACCGACCCTGGATCGTGATCCCGGGCGAGAACGATTTCAGCCGGGTGATTTCGTCAATGTGCTCACCATATCCCAGTATCACCGTCCCGTGGTAAGGAGAGGGCAGATGCCCTTGCAGCCCGGCAAATGCCGATGGCCCACCGGTTGCATGACTACTGCCCGAAGCACGTCTTCGTTTTTCTTCCAGGCGGGCAATAATGTCAGCCATCTCTTCGGCGGCAGTCTCCAGCATGATAACATGATCAGCCTCGGTCATGCTCTTTCGACGTATTTGATCCAGATCCTTTTGAGATTTCTGTTTCAGAGACGTACCGAGCGCAAAACTGGTCTCTTTGTCTTTTTTCAACCCTCGGATCGTCTTCCGCATACCTGTTAGATCACCCAGATCGGCAATGGACTGCCCCAGCAGCCCCGATGCCTCTTCAATATTCGCGTGCTCGTAGTTTGCCAGAGCCGAAAGATATACAACCTTGCGGTGTAGCTCCAGCTCACGATTGGGGTTCTCCGTCAACGATATCTTGGGCATGTGAGCAATCAGGTAGAAGCAGCGGATATTTCCCAGGTACCTGCGGTTATTACGATCCAGCAACTCCTGATACTCGGTCAGCAGAGAATCAGCTCTTGTGATATCTGATTGCACCTGTCCTAATTCTCTATTAAGTCGCCGGATAACTTTGCGATCGGATTCAATCTTCTGATCGTGCCCGCTGATCCGAGACTGCACTGCTTTTTCAGCAGATTGCAAAGAATCCAGCAACTGTCGACCTTGCTCAACATCTCTGCGCATCTGATCCAATTCTTCCTTCTGATCAAGAATATCCCGTCTGTCATCACCCCTGGCAACCTGAGCATACAGAGCCAACAACAGGATGACCGCAGCGAATGTCCAGCGAATATTCATGCTATTCCTTCAGGAGCTTGCGAACACCGAAATAGCCGCTGATCCCACCCAGCAGGGCCGCAATAGCGCAGAAAATCACCATCTCGTCAGTTGTGGGAAACACAATCTCAATCTGACTGAATTGTATCCTTGTACTGCCGTACAATACAATTAACCACCCGGCAACCGCCGAAACGCCACCGATGAGAAAACCCTCGATGATGAACGGAAAGGACACAAAAAGTCTGCCCGCACCAAGCAACATCATCTGGCGGAACCCGACTGCCCTCACACGGGTCATCAGTCGAATGCTGTTGGTGGAACTGACCAGTACCGTCCCAAGAATCAGCAGACCAAGAACCAGTCCAATCTCCAAAAATACCGATTTTGTATCCTCGGCTTTTTTCAGCCATTCTCGACCATAGTAGATTTCCGAGATACCATCCATGTTCTGAAACTCTGATTGCATGGCCGCGAGGTCTGTCGAATTGAGATATTCGGGTTGTATCCTGACTAAGAACGAGCGCGGCAACGGGTTGTTATCTTCGTAGCGGACTAGGAGATCCATGTCTACCAGGTCTGCAAGCTTTGCTCGTGCATCCTCACGGGATACATACGTAGCTGTAAAAACTCCCTCGGTTGAGAGAATCCTGCGACTCAGCAACGCTACGCTGGAGTCCGCGACTGTCCCGTCGATGTACACCTCGACTTCGATCTCAGATAAGAGCTCGCGGTAAAACCTGTCCGACGTTCCGGCGGCAATCCAGAAGAGATCGAACAGCAGAAATAGCAACGTCATCGACAGTATCGAAGCCAGCGCAGTCCCGGCGTTGCGATAGAGATTCCGGACCAATTCCCGGAAGATATGAGCGATCCGAGTCATACCAGTTCCCCATCCTCCAAACGCAGCGAGATCGCGTCAGGGATATTGGTTGATGGCAGATCGGAGACAAGAATTAGCAAGGATCTACCAGACACGGCAACCTTGATCAGATACTCCGTCACCCGGCAGTATGTACTTGGATCGAGTCCGGCCAGTGGTTCATCTATGATCATAAGCGGCTGACTCGCAATGCTGGCCCGTGCAAACTGCACCAGTGAACTCTCCACTCTCGTCAGATTAGGCGGATATTTGCCCGCCAGCTTGAGGAGTGAGAACTCAGAGAGCATCCTGAGAAGCCGTTCCTGTTGGAGTTTTCTCCGCTCCCCAACCAGCACCAGCGGCAGAGTGATATTCTCCGCCACAGTCAATAAAGGCAACAATCCGAATGGACCGCCGACCCCACCTATCTGCCGACGTATCCGCCGGAGAATACGCTTGCGCCGACGCCGCACCTCGTGTCCAAAAAGCCGTACCCGCCCGCTCTCCACAGACCGCAAACCCACGAGCAACTCCGCCAAAAGCGTTTTGCCGGAACCGGATGCTCCAGAGACAATCACTGTCTGACCTGAATCAATAGTGAGATTCAGGTCACGAAATACCAACCCCCCGCGGTCAGTCCGAAGACTTACATTCTCAATCTCAACTACGTGTTGTTTTTCAATCGAATCGTCCGTCATCTTTGTCGGCCAATCTTTTTCGTATGCGCTCTCATCGTGGCGTACTCAGCGACCACCATAGCCGCATAAAAAACACCATTGACAATTATACAATTGACTGATTGGACAGCAACAAAAACAGAGAAACCCACCCGACGGAATCCGGCTTCGACAGATTCCTCTGGGTGGGCTACCATCTGATGTACTCCCGAAAAGCTGTATTTGTCAACGCCTCAGAGCCCGTTAGTCCTTCATCGATGCGAGGAACTTGCGGTTGCTGGCCGTCTTTTTCATGCGGTCAATCAGGAACTCCATTGCCTCGATAGGATTCATCTCAGCTAAGAACTTGCGAAGAACCCAGGTCTTGGTAAGATCGTCTTTGCTGAGTAACAGCTCTTCCTTACGAGTTGACGAGCGATTGATGTCCATGGCCGGGAAAATACGGCGGTCGGATATGCGTCGATCCAGAACCAGTTCCATGTTACCGGTGCCCTTAAACTCCTCGAAAATGACCTCGTCCATCCGTGAGCCGGTTTCGACCAGAGCGGTTGCAATAATACTCAGGGACCCCCCCTCTTCGATATTACGAGCAGCACCGAAGAATCTCTTGGGCATGTGAAGGGCGTTGGAGTCCACACCGCCGGAAAGAATCTTGCCGGAGTGTGGTACTACGGAGTTGTGTGCCCTGGCCAGGCGCGTTATGGAGTCAAGCAGTATGACTACATCGAGTTTGTGTTCCGTCAACCGCTTGGCTTTCTCCAGAACCATCTTGGCAACCTGTACGTGGCGGGTGGCGGGTTCATCGAAAGTCGAGGAGATAACTTCACCATTCACTGAGCGGCGCATATCTGTGACTTCTTCCGGACGTTCATCGATGAGAAGCACCATCAACTTAACAGAAGGATGGTTGGTAGTGATGGCCTGAGCGATCTTCTGCATAATGATTGTTTTACCGGCTTTTGGCGGCGAAGTAATCAGCGCCCGCTGGCCCTTGCCAATGGGGCACATCAAGTCGATAATTCGCGTGGTCAACCCCTCGGCTCCGACTTCCAACTTGAAGGGATCATCCGGATACAATGGTGTCAGGTTGTCAAAGAGTGTCTTGTGCTTGGCAAAGTCCGGGTCATCGTAGTTGACTGCTTCGATCTTGAGGAGCGCGAAATAGCGTTCATTGTCCTTTGGAGGTCGTACCTGACCCGAAATAGTATCACCCGTCCTCAGATCAAACCGTTTGATCTGTGAAGGCGACACGTAGATGTCATCCTGGCCGGGAAGGTAGTTGTAATCCGCGGAACGAAGGAAGCCGTAGCCTTCGTCCATGATTTCCAATACACCTTCCGCGAAAATTATGGCATCGCCACCGGACTTGCTCTCCATGACTTTATAGATCAGCTCGGATTTCCGCAACCCCGACACACCAGGGATATCCATTCCCTCTGCAATTTCGAGCAGTTCGGCTATTGTTTTCTGTTTGAGTTCTGAGATTTCCATTGGTTTTCCCATATCTTTAGTTGGATTTCTTTTTCATCTTTGAGCAGTCATTATTCTTCCGATAGTTCCTCAACCGGTGCGTCTCCCCACAGTTTCTCCAACGCATAGAATTGCCGCGTCGATTCAAGGAACACGTGCACCACGACATCGATATAGTCCAGAAGTATCCAGTTGCCTTCTTTGACGCCTTCCCGGTGGTATGGCTTGTAACCGGCTTCTACCAGTCCGTCGTACACCGCACTGGCAATCGCCTTGACGTGAATATCAGCCCCACCTGACGCGACAACAAAATAGTCACAGATGGATGAGATTTCCTTGAGTTTGAGAATCCTGACATCAAAACCTCTCTTCTCAAGGGCCAGACGACCGGCCAGACGGGCAAGCGCAAGCGACGATTGTTTTTTCTTCAAACTTCTATCTCTAATCTATTTGCTCTGATTTACTTTTCAGCAGACACTCCTCGGCATCGGTGCCGAGCACCAAAGTAGCAGCGATCTGTTTACTGTTGTGTTCCAGCGACTTGAATATGACTTCGTCCGGGTCAAGGCCAATCCTCTCGGCCAGTAAGCGACTGTCAGACAAATCCTCGAGACGCGATATCACGAACGTGTGGACGATTTCACTCCGGTCAAACTCTTCAGTCTCCACTACCTCCACTGCCATTTCGAGATCCGACCAGTCCTCTGTGTGCGACATGATCTGACCAACCAGCCTGTTATTCCCTGAGCCATTGACAATCTGAAGTCTCACAATTCTGTCTGGAGTGTCTACCGTACGTGAATAGCCAGTGTTGACCTTGATGACGAGTGAAGCCACGTAGACAGTAACCGCTACCAGGGACAGGACAATAACCGCATCGCAAGCCCGACGTAACATCACATATCGGGACGACTTGGAAGGAGTTTTCGCAGGCGCAGGCACGCGCCTATTTGATCGATAGGCTCTGAACATACAATTGAATTATTGGAGAAAAACGGTTGAAGCAGTGTCTGTACGGACTGATTACTATTCCGACAGACGAGGATTGTGTGGATAGACGAAGCTCCTCCCTACAAACGGTGAATGGTACCCCATGCCCCGCTGAACACTGATAGACATCCTGAAGTTGTCTGATGGGTGGTAGTCCAGTTGAAAACCGGGTAACAGGTTGGCGTTGTGGCTGTCGTTGTTCCACAGCGCATTCGAGTTATGAAGGACACCCAGTGAGAAACTGAGCGAGAGCTTGGGTGATAACTCGTAGAACATCGTCGAATGAAGCAGACCGGCTGATCCGGAAGTACTGCCGCCGGAGAAAAAGGAAACCGAGTAGCTGTGTGACCAGGATATGCGCGACATATCCAGAAGGGACCACGGCGAGGAAACAGGTTTCACTCCAATTCCGGAACTGGCTGTGGCCTGATTAATCGAAACCACATCCGCCTGCTGAGCAGAAACGTTGCCAGCCCACAGAAACACTACTACGATAACTATGATAGCTTTTCTCATTTGTCTATCCCAAACTCCGGCTTTAATTTAGGCCGTCCCTAAGCATCCGTCAACCAAAAAAGGCGTTGCCATATCACTGTATCGGCTTCAATCAACGTGTCCATACACCTTAAACGTGAAAGGACCACTTCGGTTTGGACAAAACTTATTTTACTCGGTCAGCAAACTTCTTCTCCAGGAATTTCAACTGTTCGGCAGAGTTTATCCCGCGTACTTCATCCGGATCTGCCGCGATGACCACTGAGGTTCGCAAGTCCTTGTCGTGCAATATCTTAATTGCATCGGTTAGGTAGAATTCCTGCTGTGCGTTGTCGCTGCCGACTTGTTCAATGGCCTCGAAAAGCAATCTGTTGTCAAAGCAGAACGTACCCGTATTTATTTCAGCAATACTGAGTGTTTCTTCGTCCGCGTCTTTGTGTTCAACAATAGCCTTCAGAATGTCGCTGTCGCCATCACGAACGATCCGGCCATATCCTTTGGGATCACCGAAAATCGCTGACAAACAAGTAGCCGCAGCTCCGGTTGACTCGTGTACTTCAAACAGCCGTTCGATGGAGCCCCTGGAGAGAAATGGCACATCACCGGCCGCAACAAGCGTTGTGCCATCGAAATCTGCCATTACATCAGCAGCCATCTTCACGGCGTGCGCTGTTCCAAGCTGCTCCTTCTGCCAGGCGAATTTTGCAGGATAATCGGCCAGTTCCTGCTGCACCATCTCCCCTTTGTGCCCGATCACAACCACCAACCTGTCAATGTCCAGAAAGGTCAACGTATCAAGGAGCACTTTGATTATTGAGCGACCGCAGATGGTGTGGAGCACTTTAGGCAGGTCGGATTTCATCCGCTTGCCCTGACCGGCAGCTAAGACAATTGCAGCTCTTTTAGACAATGATTTAACCCCTGAAGTTGAAGTTTCCGATAAACCGTCAGGCAGCAACCAACAGCTTAGTTGCCAACCGGTTTGTTATTCTTATCGACATGCACAACGGCAGGCTTGAAATCCGGCCCCTGGTCCTTTTCAATCAAACCATAAGCAATGATAATAATCAGGTCGCCTATATGACCTTTTCGAGCAGCGGCACCATTGAGCATAATGGTCCCACTTCCAGCCTCACCCTTGATGACGTACGTCTCAAAGCGTTCACCGTTATTGATATTGACCACCATGATCTTCTCGTACTCGACAAGATCGGCAAGCTTCATCAGGTCCTCGTCGATAGTCAGCGAACCAACATAGTCAAGGTTGGCATCAGTCACCGTGGCTCGGTGGATCTTTGATTTGCAGATACTTATCAACATAGCTTCACACTCTCTGGCTCAGCCAAAGGCGAACCGAATATAGCATATTCGCTGGATTACGCAAGGCCACAATATTACAATGCGACCGCCCAAAGATAGCGGTCCACAGGGCTTGAGCTCAACGCTGTAACTCTGGGCATAGCAGTGCTTTCCCAAAAAAAACCTATTCTCAGACATTCAGCCAGTAGCTGGCCTTTATGAGGAACACATTCTCGGCCCCGGCAGAGAACCAGCGACTAAAGTCGCGGTTGAACTTGAGATCATTGCAGGATGGATCATACTCAGGTCGCGATCGTGTCCACACCAGATAGAGAGTGCTGCCTGGATTGTACTCCCAGCGTAGCAGGGCAGTAGAATTCAGCGCCGACCAATTGTAGTCTGCTTCGGGAAAAGGTGCTGGCGAACTTCTGTGGGTCCATACGTCGCCGTAACTAGTGCCTCCCAAGTACTCGCGATGCCTGTGGTGATCGATGCCCGCCATCAACCCCCTTGCTGATAATTGGAATGATAGATCGCGATTGAACATGATGCTCGCCGATGCCGTGAGATGAAAGATGTCCTGGTCCCTATCGGCGAACAGAACATAGATGTTGCCTGCATCATCGTCGGGATTGTCTATCCAGGCGAGTTGCGCTGGGTCGTGTGTGTAATCGCCGTGCACCCAGAACTCCATATTACTTGCCGGACGGTAGCGGAACAGGAGTTGGGCTCCCCACCAGGGGTGGCCACGACTGTCACCGTAATTGAAATCCCCTTCGACCGAAAACTTTCGACGCTCATCAGTGTCATACCAGACCCAGACATTCCACTCAGAGGGCCTCTCCCAGAGACCGTAACCTCGGGTTTCATCATCACTGTATTTGGCGAAGTTGCGGGCGAATCCGAATCCGCCCATTGAGTTATCAAGGAACTCCGTCGTATTGCTAAAGTTCCAGTTCTTGTTGATGTTGTCTCCGTCGTAGTTCCACGCCCCGCTCATATTGAAGTTGTTCCAACTTCGGCGGATAATCCACCAGTCGTCCCGGGTCTCGTAGTGCATCCATAGCCAGCCGGACCGCCAGTTATTACGCGTGGTATAGCCCAGATCATTGATTTGTAGATAGCGATCCTTGATTACCGCTCCAATCGCCATGTGGAAATGTTCACCGGCTACCTTCTCAATCGTAGCATCTGTAGCAAAACCGATGTCCTCGCTATCAACACGGCTGAATACTGACTGGCCTCGAAAACACCAGACACCACCGTTTGTGAACAGACGCCAATCGGCAGCCCCCGTGACGGCGGGATGTTCTGTATCTCGACTGGCTACAGTCAGGATACCACCGATATTGGAATGCTCGAACAGGTCTTGCTTGACGCGCACGACTGAGTACCCGGCCATCGGTTCTACGATGCCTTCGCGATGCACAGTATCACAAGCGACAATGTTGCCAAGGGAATCCGTCTCGATATTGGTACGCGCGGCATAGCTGGCTTTTTCCTCATCCGTTACCGCACCAAGGATGGCGATAGAAGTGCCGCTCCCAAGCTTTCCAGTTATCTTTGCAGCTCCGAGAATCGTGGTGGCTTTGGGGTAGTCAATGCTATACATGTAGTCAGGATCGTAGTGGTAATAGCCCGGGTATTGAATGTACGCGTTCGGTCGTCGGCCGATTCTGCGTGAGTAGAACATGCTATATTCAGCCTGGAATAGTTCGGCCCCCTCAAGAAAGAACGGGCGCCTCTCTTCAAAGCGGGTTTCAAAAGTCGATAGGTTCAGGACAGGACGATCCAATTCAACTTGCCCGAAATCAGGGTTGATAGTCACATCTACCACCAGGTTGGAAGTCAGAGCATACTTGAGATCGAAACCCACGTTTCCCAGAAAGTCCTTGCCGTTCGGATTACCGGGCCGTTTCGGTTCAGTTTCGAAACTGGAGACAGCGTAAGGCAGCAACTCAATATGGCTGCCCGGACTGATCCCGCGCAAGCCTGTCAGATGACCGAAATTCGAGACAAACCCGCCCTCGGCGATTGGCGTAAAAGACCATCGGAAGCTCTCATCCTTGCGGCTGATTGCGCGGGCAAAATCGCAGCCCCACACATGGTTTTCCTTCTCGGCGAACCGAAGGCAATAAAATGGTATACGAATCTCGACGGACCAGCCCCAGGGCTGCATTCGTACTGCGCTTTCCCAGACACCATCCCAGGCGTAGTCGTTGTGATTCTCATTATAGAGCCGTGCATCCAACTGCACTCCGGCAGCATTGACATAGAAATCGTATCCGGTCTGATGGTCGTGATAGGGGTCAAGCCGGACAGCAATCAGATCGGATTCGGAATGCCGATCCCTTCTGACGAGCTGGCCAGCAATCTTCTCGGGCTCGGAGTCATAACACCAGAAAGCAAAGTAGATTGCCGCCTCATCATATGCGACAGCCACGAGTGTCGATTCTGTGGCAGGCTCTCCCTCATCCGGTCGGTATTGCCGAAAATCGCCAGCAAAATCCATCTGTGGATGACTCCAGATTGAATCGCTGAGATCGCCGTCAATTGTGGGCGGCTCAGAGTTTATGAGCGTCGCACGTACCTCGGGAGGGACACGCTCAACTGACGCGGAGTCGCTGGCCAATACTGCCCCTCCATAAACAAACATGATTATGAATAGAACCACCGGAACAACACCATACCGTTCTCTCACAACACTCCTCCTGTCCTATTGGGAGCCAAGCCAACTGGTCCGAATGCACGCCTAAAAGCCGGTTTCTAAGGACATACGTCGAGAATCACACAAAAGTTGCGGAAGAATGGAGAAGAAAGGTGAGTAGGTCAGGTTGCTTGCAACCTGACCTACAAATCTGAACGTGTTGTGTCCTACAGCAACTTCATGTTGTCAATCAGGCGGACGCCGCGAACATGAACGGCCAGAGAACAGCTTGTCCCCTTCGAGATAGTCTTGACTGGCTTGAGGGTATCGAACTCAGTAAACGCAATGTAGTCGACTTTGGCCATCCTGCAGGTTGCTTTGATGACCGCGCGCATTTCACTCCCGATGACCTTTGTGTCGGTGACTCCGGCTTTGACCATCTCTTTAGCCGTGCTAAGGGCATAGTAGAGACAGACCGCCTCCCATCGTTCGATATCACCCAAATAGGCGTTGCGTGAAGACATGGCAAGTCCATCCTTCTCTCGCACCGTCGATGCGACAATGAACTTGATTGGGTAGCCCAAATCCCGTGTCATCTGCCTCAGTACAACCGCCTGCTGGAAATCTTTCATACCAAACACTACTGCGTCAGGGCGTGTGATGTTGAACAGCTTTGCAACAACTGTGGTCACGCCGCGGAAATGAGTCGGACGTTTGGCCCCCTCCAGCGTCTTGGTAAGTTTCTCGACCGTTACCCAGGACTGGAAATCATCAGCGTAGATATCTTCACCCCTGGGGATGAAGACCACAGCATCGGCTGCTGCCTTGCCGAGGACTTCGGTAATTTTCTTGATATCACCCTTCTCGTCGCGCGGGTAGCGCTTGATATCCTCGCGCGGCCCGAACTGAGCCGGGTTCACGAAAATGGTCGTGATAACTACATCGGCAGTTTTCTTGGCCCTGCGGATCAGAGACAGGTGACCTTCGTGCAAATAGCCCATAGTCGGCACAAGAGCGATAGTCTTACCCTTCGCAACGATTTCTCGTGCGACAGCCTGCATCTTTTTGATTGAGCGGATAGTTTGCATGTGACTACTTGCTGATTAACCGGTCAGAGAATTAATGTATGGTCAGCATCACTATTCCGTATGCTGAGACGGCTCGACAAGGTCGGTCTCGTCCACTTTTTCGTTTACCGGCTCTTCCTTGAAAAACAGCGACTCTTCTTCGGCGATGTTATAGTCGTCCTTGATATATCTCAGCGCCACGTAACCTCGTGCCTGACCGGCTGCAACAATAGCCAGCATGTAGCCAATAATCGAAGCAAACACTAAGAACAACATGAATGCCATCAGGTACGAAACTGCGGCACTCGATAGGTAGCCGACATAGGCACGAAGATCGACGCCGAAAGAGACACCCGGAAAGATATTGAACATCTCACGCACGAGATCGGATTCCATCGGCAAGTGTGCCAACCCGGACTTGACCAAACGGATAAGGCGTTCGCCACCACCGAGCGAAGCCGCCCAGGTCATGAACTCAACGGCGCGGAACGCGAAATAGGCAAAGACAAAGCCGAAAACCTTGGCCGCTACCAAGGCATAGAGCGTGTACCCTGCCCAACGGAATGGCTGGAGGAGAATTGTCGAAAAAGTCTCAAGGATCGCGTTGAAAGTCTCCCCCTGTCTGTCCGCCGCCGCCGCTGAAGGCAGCAGGAGAATCGTCGTCGAGAACACCAACAGGATGAATATCGAAAAGAGGGCAATGACAAAATTCGGCAGTGCAAAGAGAAGCACATACACCCATTCACCGACCCAGGGAACACGACTGACAAGTCCCAGGAGGAAAAACAACAGAATGATGAATGCCACAAACAGCACAATGGCTAATTCAGACAGGAAAATCTGAGGGAGACGCCGGAATGCAAATCGGATTGCCTGCCGGGCCGAGAAGAACCGATTACCGCGGACTGCCTCGATATTTATCGCCGCCACACCAAGAAATCCCGTCATGATGCTCAGAACACCGAGCATGGCTCCTGCTACATAGATCGCCTGTGCCCACTTGCTTCCAAAAGCAAACTGATCAAATGGAAAGAACCCGTACGTGGAAAACACGAGACTCAACGATTCACCATCAATCGCATACGCCATATATGTGAAAAGATCATAAATTGCCAGTCCGATCATAAGAAACAGAGTCATGACCAGAATCTGTTTGGCCGACAGTGCCCTGGCCGGAGCTCTCAGGACGTCTCTAAAATTAAACGCGGGAGATAAATCCATGCGTCAAAGGTGTCCCTGTTTCGCATCCAAAGTCAAGTTCTAATTCCCCGTGAATGTGACGAGGTTGTCCCAGAGTGTTCGTTCCGGCGGTTCTTGCGGATGACGGAGGCAGACGTGTGAACTGCCGGTTGAGAAACCTTCTGTACGACAATAGCATCCAGAGAATCGCAGGGTCACACCCTCTACTGAGTCGAGGCCAAGACCCTTCGAAACAACCTTATGGGACTACCTCTAGAAGCTTGAGATTCCGATTCAGAAGCCGTATTATCAGTCTACTATGAAAAAGTATCTTCGTAATAAGGCTCTCGAAGTAGTAGAATCCGGGTACGACCGAATCGGCGAACGGTACACCGAAGAGCGCGGACGTATTGTCAACTGGCGAGAGGTGGAAGCGTTTACTGAGCAACTTCCCGTGCACGCCCGTGTACTCGATGCCGGCTCCGGGACGGGCATCCCAATAACCGAGTTTTTAGTTAAGTCCGGCTATGATGTTGTCGGAATCGATATCTCCAAAGAAATGTTATCTGTCGCCCGCAAGAACATCCCTGGGGCCACTTTCCATAAGATGAGTATGGCGGAGATTGACTTCCCACCGGATTCATTCGACGGTGTGATCTCCTGTTATGCCATCATTCACAATCCAAGAGAAACTCACGCTGAGATATTCAAGTCTTTTCATAGAATCCTCAAGCCAGGGGGCGTTATGCTCGTCTCGGTGGCAAGTTGGGCGTGGGAAGAATTCGCTGATTACATGGGAGAGGATATGTTCTGGAGCCACTACGAGCCGGACAAAACACAATCACTGATCACCGACGCCGGGTTTGAGATTGAGTTCGGTCGCGATGTAGAAAGCGGTGATGAAAAACATCATTGGGTGCTAGCCTGCAAGTATCACCCAAAGAGTTTAAAACACAAAGCCGAGCGAGAAGCGAGAAGACAGATGCTGAGACAAGAGCACATCTTGCCACTGACAGACTTTGTTGACGAGATCAATAGGGAACAACCCGGCAAGGATGTTCCCTATTTTGACCCACTCGATGGTGGCATAGAAGCGCAATGTTTGTTCGTATTAGAATCACCAGGCCGAATGACTAAGAACAATTCAGGCTCTGGCTTCATATCACGGAATAACAACGACGATACTGCCAAGAGTTTTCTCGAAATGAATGTTGAGGCAGGAATGCCAAGGAAGAAGACGGTCACATGGAATATTGTGCCATGGGACATAAGCTCGGAGGGGAAGAAACAAGACCCCAGCGATACGGACATCGAGATCGGGCTGAGCTATCTCTATCGCTTGATAGATCGATTACCAAACCTGCGTACGATCGTGCTCTTAGGCAATCAGGCCAAGAAGGCACGCCACGCTCTCCAAGCAAAATACAGTGACATTGAGGTTTTTGATTGTCCTCATCCAAGTCCCCAGAACATTAGGACACGTCCTGAGATGAGACCGAAAATCATTGACGTTTTGACGCAGGCAAGGGAGTTTCTTGACGGTCTGACTTAGTAGGGCAGGTTCCCATAGGCGCTAACTTTAGGTTGGGTGTGGTCTCAGATTAGGACAGTATGCGCGCTTGCGTTTTCTTGGTGTATCGCACAAGTGTCGTCCGAGACTCGCCACCCCAGCC
>QNAF01000005.1 GCA_003641405.1 Candidatus Zixiibacteriota bacterium
AATATCCCACAGCAAGCTGTGGGGCACCATGCTTCGACAGGCTCAGCATGACAATTCTTGTAGGGCAGGATCCCTGTGATCCTGCCGCACATAGGTTGGAACCAACCTACAGTTCCACCCAACATACTACCCATGTTTTCTCTTCTTCGCAAGAAAGGCCGACCCACTAAAGGCCGGCCTTCTCCCTGACAAGCGTATGTGTGCGGTTATGGTCAGCTTAGGAGATCTTAACCTCGATCTCTTTCGGCTTGACCTCTTCGAGCTTGTCCAGGCTGACCTCGAGCAATCCATTCTTGTAGTCAGCCGAAATCTTCTCGCGGTTGACTGTCTCCGGAAGCGTGAACGAGCGGCTGAACTCACCGGATCTCATCTCCTGGCGGATGTAGTCACCGTCGTTGCTCTCACTCTTGAACTCGCGGTTGCCGGTCACGTTGAGCATGTCGTTCTCAACCCATACCTTGATGTCCTTTTTGTCCATGCCGGGCAGCTCAAAAGTGAGCCTGATCTTGTCGGTGGTCTCCCTAACATTGACCCGAGGCACAAAATCGTAACTGCACTCAGAGGTCTGTCCTGGCCGACTGAAGAAATCCTCAAATATGTTCTCAAAGTCATTGAAAACTGGCAGTCTTGTTGGTCTGATCATCAGCTTAGTCATTTTCTCATCTCCTTGTGTTTCTATTGTTTTCTGACCGTGTTCATCTCAGTCATTTGCTCAAATCATATACAATTGCTGTGCCAAAACAGATAAGCCACAGTTGGACAACGTATTACGTGAATAGTGCTATTTCAAGCCAACAGAAATACCGCCACTATGACAGCACGTGCAGCCAATATGACATATACATAAAGCCATAATGGCAGGCCTCTGCCACTATGGCATAGCGCCATAAAGAAAGTTAATCAGTGCTTTGAGAGAGTTTCTGAGATGGCTTCGTTGAGAGCTGAGTGTTTGAGGAAAATCCGCGAAGTCGCAGATTGGTTTTCCTGAAACTCTTTGATTTTTTCGATTGCGGCTTGATCGCCCAACTGACCCAGTGCCCTGATAATGGCTACTCGCAGATCATCCTTAGCAACTTTGCCGTCGGCAACCTCATCGAGTTTCTCTGAATCATTGAGCAAAGCGCCAAGGAATGCTGCTGCTTCGTCTCCCCCGAGCTGCCCCAACGCCGCGATGGCGATGGTAACGTCATCCGGATTTTCCTGAGCTATACTAATCAGCAAAGGCGCATTCTCCGCCACACCAACGAGGCTAATTGCAATGATAGCCGCCTGTCGAATTTCTACCACAGGATCGTCAGTCAGCAGAGTCAGACAATCAACGGCGCTTTCCCCACCGATCTTCTCAAGCGACCGCACGATTTCACGGCGGACGCGTATATCGGGGTCAGAGATGTGCACGGCCAGCGCTGAGACTGCGCGATGGTTTTTGAGCGAGCCAAGAACAAAAATAGAGTTCCTGACTACCCACCATTTATCATCCGGCAGTTCTTTGCGACCGGGGTCGCGCTGGAACGTCGTATCGTTATGTAAGGCTTCCGAGAATATTTTCAGTGATGATTGCCCCATCTCGGACAGGATTTTCAGTGTCATCAATCTGACCGAGCGCACCGGATGGGAGATAATGCGCAGGAGTGCGCGGGCAACTTCCTCCGAACCAATCGCCACAAGGATCCTCTTCAAGAATACGCTCTTGTCGCTACCAGCCTTGACCAGTTCATCGACGAGATGCTCAATTGTATCCTCGCGGGAAATATTGTCAAACGCCTTCCGAACCGTCATTGATTCGTACACGACAGTTTCTTCCCCGGTGGTTCTCCGTGTGGCCATAGCCTCTGTAAGACGAGCCATCAGTTCGTAGTGATTGCCCCGGCGACAGATGCTAAACAGCATCCAGATAAGTTCCGAAAACTCAAATGTCTCCTGGCGCTCGTTCAGTATCTCTATGACTCGTTCGACGCCAGCACCAATCAGGCTGCGATTAGAGACAGGATCCAGATGCTCCACTGCCACACCAAGCAGGTCCAGTGCTTTCTGACGTTTGTCGGAGTCAGCCGCTTTCATAAGATCCACCAGGCGAACAACCGTCTGTTTCGCGCCTGACAATTGGCCGGTAGCCAGCAGGCGAGCAAAGGCGTTGCTGAAATCCCCTGACGTGACACCTCTGGCACCTTCCGAGAAGAAACCCTCCATCAGACTTTCGATCTTCTCGTTTACTTCCAGCCTGAATGCACTTGCCCCACCAGCTTTCGCAACATCACTCTGACCTTTGAGTATCTTGTCTTTCTCGGGGTGAAGCGTGGCCAGAGTTCTAAGCGAGTCAAGCAGAAAAGATGGGTTCTCGACATTACCGGTGTTTGACTCAGTTGCCTCAGTCAAGCTCTGAAGACATGCTCGAAAATCCTCCGGCGAGAACGTGGCCACCTTTTCCGGAAGCAGGTACTCAACTATTGCCGGATCGAAATCTATACCCAAATCCGCGAGGGTCTCTTCATTTGCTTCAGGTAGACCTGCGATTACATGTAGATCCTCACCAATCTGATCCAGCGCCAAACGTCTTACGGTAAGGCTTGTTCCCACGTTACCGCGATACTGTCGGCGACTGGCAAAGAGAGCAAATGCGCGATCGGAATTGACACTTATGGAAGTTACACCCTGCTCTTCGAGGCCGGTTCCAAGACTGAAATTCGGTCGATTATGAAGCCTGCGGTCAGTCGCACTCTGCATGAAGAATGAAAAGTCGGCGATTGTCATATCACGATGGAAAAGGATCGCCCTGGCATTAGCCGATTGCATCACCTGAACGATCTGATCATTGAATGTTTCTTCCTCGAACCGGATATTCAGAAAGTGCAGGTTGCCTTTATGCAGATTGATAGAAACAGAGCTTCTGAAACGAAAAATGCTACCGAATGCAAAAAACGGTTTTTCGATTCCCTTGAGAACCTGAGGGTGCTCCGGCCCATAGATGGAAAGCTTGCGGAAGGCCATCGCGAGTTCACGACCCAGCGCATGCGCCATCTGGCCAAGATCAATGTTCAGAGCAGATTCTTTAATCGGTACCTGTCGCTTTGCCATTTTCCTCCCCAAAACACACAATACGTCCCTTTTGCGTCGCAACGAAGACTCTATTGCCGTCCGTCACGGGACCGACAGCAATCGGTCCTTCAACTCTTGCTGAGTCCACCAGCGAACCGTTGTCGGCCCGAAGAACCAGCACATTCCCAGCCATCGTACCGACAATCACGTAGTCACCAATCACCAGTGGTGAAACCTTTATAACTTCGATCGCTTCGTATATCCACAACCGCTGACCGGACTCGGCGTCCAACGCTGTTACCTGACCACCAGTCGTAGCGACGTATAGACGATCATCCATTAATGCCGGTGAGCACCAGACAGGAGCTTCCAGCGTCATCTCCCATACCACACTGCAATCATCCGGACTCAGTGCGTAGACCGAACCGAGTATGTCCGCAGCGTATGCTCTATCTTCAGTCGCAACCACCATACTGGTGAGGGGTCCTTTCAGATCAATTTCACACAACTGTCTGCCGTCGTCTATTGCCAGCACGTACAACCGCCCGTGATCGGCGGGTTGAAACAACCTGCCGCCAGCGTAGCTTGCCGACGCCGACAGCCGTCTGTCCGGATCGAAATCCCAGAGGCTGGCTCCATCATCGAATCCAAAAGCGAACAATCGCCCTTCGAGCGACGTCACCAGCAAATGCTTATCAACTATTATCGGCCCTGGCGCAGCATCCTTTAAGTCGCGCTCCCATAGTGATTTGCGACTAACTAAGTTGTAGCCGTATAGCCTGTTCCGTTTGGGACCCACCGAAAAACAGACTATTGAGTCTCGTATTGCCGCTCCGCTCTGCGGAATGCCCCTGGTCTTCATCTTGCCGAGGTTCTCACCGTTCTCCGCTCGATAGAAGCGCAGTCTCTTTTTGGTCTCAGGAAACACCAGGGCACCATTCATGATAGTCAGAGGGCCGGCTGGTTTGCCGCCGGTTCGTGCTTCCCAAAGAACATCCAACTTACCGGAAAAACCTGCTGTCACCCAGGCTCCCGAAGCCGAGACATCACGCCTTGCGAACGGCCATGATGATTCGGTGGTCATGTCATCCAGTCTTAACCGATATCTCTTGCCGCAAGAGGTAAGGCTGCAGACCATCGCCAGAAGGCTGAAAATCAGAGTCGCTCGCAGCATCAAAAGTTCCACCCGAAAAAGAAGTCAAAATCCGTGCTTGGCGATATTGTCCTGAAATCAGTTGTACGTGCAAAGTCAAAGCGCAAAAGCATAACATACCCCAACCCCACACGGAAACCTCCGCCAAACGAGCCGAGGAACTGATCGAAATCGTCATCCCATGCAGAGCCTACATCAAAGAACAGTGCTCCGCGAATTGCCTGGAAACCAAAACCGCCAATGGGGAAACCGATCAGCAGAGCATCGATAAGCGGAAAGCGCAGTTCGTTAGAGGCAAAAAGAATATTCCGATTGTAGAAAGCACGTGTATCATACCCGCGGAGAGACCAGCTCCCACCAAGATACATCCGCTGAGGATCAAAACCACCCGAAGAGTACGCGAACAGGCGGTTGGCAATTGCCGAATACCGCCCTAATCTGAAGTAATGCCTGATGTCGGCAAAAGCTACACGATTCCAATTTCGTCCCTCATTGACCGAAAATGTGACACCGGCTGAGAGATTGTAGCGTCGCCCTTCTATTGGTCCTGAGATATCCCAGATAGAGTTATCGAAAACCCAACTGACGTAATTACTGACTAGAAACCCCTCCGAATCCTCAAAACCGTACCTGAGGTCCTTGTGACTGTATCTTGCAAAACAGGAGAGATCAAATCGATTGAATTTCGAAATCGGATAGCTCACCAGAGAAAGCAGTCCGGCCTGGCGGTGGTCATAATACTGATCGTGATCGTTGTAGTACTCATTATAGAGGTGAAATGCGCCCACACCCCAGTTGAGCCGTTTCTCGCGATTGATATACGTCACCCCGGCATTAAATGACGAGAGAAAATCTTCCTTGTTGCTGGCAGTGTTGGCCAAAAGAAAGTAGAACGAGTGATCCCCCAGGACGTCGGAAACGGATACTTGTATACCACCGACTGAACCATAGATAGGATCATAACCAATCATGGACTGGGCAATGTCCAGCGAGTAGTCGGTATCGTACTTGATCGATGTTTCGCTGTACCGGGTCTCAATCTTGTTCGGAAACCACGACACGGAATCGCTTGAAGTGAAACACTCGACCGGTTCAGATGTGGTCTCAACATCCACCTGGTATACCTGGAACCGCATCCCCTGGTAGCCGGAGAAGAGCAGCCTGGTACCATCGGGCGACAGTCGTGGATCAAGCACCCCTGTCACGAAGTCAGACTTACGGACAATGTTGCCATAGTTATCCAACAAGTGCAGATTAAATGTACCCTCACGGTCAGACGAGAAGTAGATGCCATGCTCGGTTGGTTCCGGTGACTGGTCTCTCTGATCGCCACAAGTGAGTTGTGTGACATCGCCTCCGGTGAGACCGATTTCGAAGATACAGGTAGCTCCGGTCGCTCCTTGTGCACAGCGATCTGATGCAAAAATGATCCGCTTGCCGTCTGATGTGAACGCAGGGTCGAAATCATCGAAGATGTCACTGGTGATGGCACGGCTTTCACCCGTTTCCAGGTCCAGAAGGAACAGGTCAGAGTATCCGCTTGACTTGAAGCCGGTGAAAACCAGCCTGGCTTCGTCGGGAGAAAAACGTGGCGAACGAACTGCAACCAGATCGGACATTCGATAGTCAGCGACTACTTTGCCTTCGTTCAGGTCATAGATGTATATAACATCCTTATCCTTTGATTTTGACGAGAAGGCAACCAGCCCGGAGTTTGTGGCATCGATTCCGGAACGAAGCATATGCAACGACTCAAACCTGGAGGATCGTTCCCCCTTTACCAGGGTTCTTAGCCCGTTATCGTTTGCTTCGCGCGGCTTTATGTAAATGCCGGAGTAGCCCATGCGGGCGGCCATGAACACTACCCAATCGCCGGTACCGCTGCCGTCATCCCACGCAATGGGAACACCCCTGACGCAGTAACCGTCGTAGGTGAGTTTGTCGGATTCCATCGCCGGCAGGTCAGCGTGTTCTATCCTTGGAAAGTACTTTTTCTTCAGCGCGTATTCCCATTTACGTGATAACTCTTTGAGGTTATCGCCAAGCGTCCATCTGACAACCTGGTCGAAATCTCTTCCCTTAGTCCAGTTGTCGAAAAGCCGTGTCAGTTTATCAGCACCATACTCTTCCTCGATAAACTAGCAGACCGACTGTCCCAATTTGTACATGAAGTATGTACCGTGAACCTTCCAGAACTCCTCGATGGAAATGAGGTTTCCACTGAGCACCAGATCAGCGATAACCATGTCCGCATCGGTGTTCCAGCCCTGTGACCAGTATTCCGCGATACCTTCGGTGAACCACAGCGGCGGGTACGCCCAGCGAGGTCGGCTCTGGCGCGATGTCTGCAGTCCCAGCCGTGAAAGCATGAATACATGGACGAGTTCGTGCGTGATCACATGATCGAAATCATGATACGAACCGTTGAACGGTACAACCACGCGTCCCTTGAGAAACTCCGTAAATCCCCCCACTGACTCAGGCAACAATTGAGGTATGACGTTAGTTTGGGCGAAATGTCCGGGCGCTGAATAGATTATCAGCGGTATCTTCTTGTCAATTTCGTGATTGAACTTGACTGCCAATTCGCGGTAAGCACTCTCTGCAAGGTGGGCTGCTGTTTGTGCGACCTCCTCCTCTTCAGTGTAGAAGTAAAGATGGAAATGCTCAGTTGTCATCATCTGCCAGTCAAAGTTGTCGTATTGTACTTTGTTCCTGCCAAAGTAGAACTGCGCATTCGCAGGCAAGGCAAAGAGGACCGCAAAGACCACCACGGTGAGAAACAACGCGGGACGTCGCAAAATGTCCAACACAGACGAAATCATAGGCTGAAGTGTAATCTCCGCATACTCATATTATCGACCGCCATCACACAGATTTGACCACCTGGTTCGCATTCTAAAGCTCCGTTTGCACAGCAGAAAGGAGATTATCGCAGACGGGAACAGTCTCACTCCACGGCGATGCTTTGAGACGAATCTCATTCTTCGCTCCATAGCCTGTTCTAACCAGAACCGAGCGACCACCGATCACCCGGCCGAGATTGATATCGGCAAGCGAATCACCCACAACCACTGAGCGCCGCAAGTCGATTCCGAGATCAACGGCTGCTTTTTCGGCCATACCCGGCGCCGGTTTGCGACACTCGCAGTCCACAGCGTACTCTGGCACAACACCGTCACGGTGATGTACACAGAAATAGACGCCATCCACCTGCACTCTGTTTGCTGTCAATATCTCAAGGAGGCGCCTGTTGACGGCCTCCACGCTCTCGGTGTCGAAATATCCGCGCGCCACACCAGACTGATTTGATACTACCACGATCCTGTAGCCCTTGTCTCTCGCCTGCAATAGAGCCTTGACCGTCCCGGATTCCAACTCCACCTGGTCAGGATCAGACAAATAGTTTTTCTCGACAATGAGGGTTCCATCACGATCCACGAATAGTGCCGGAGCGTTATCGGCACGGCGGTCAAGAATGCCTGATGCGATTTCTGCAACCTCGTCAGCAGCTATCAGGGTCAGGCAGTAGCGCTGGTCACGGTAACAGTCCTTTTTGCCGTGAAGGGAGCAGGGACGACAAGGTTCATCTACTTCAACAACCGTATCGTCAAGACCGCGCGGTCGGAAACCCAGGATGGGATGCGTGGGACCGAAAACTGCGACAACCGGGGTACCCGCAGCCGACGAGAGATGTGCCACCCCTGAGTCGTTGGCAATCGTAAGGTTCGCCCTGCCCAGAACTGCTGCAAGATGCTCCAAGGGACAGTCTGTGAGTTCGATGAAGTCGCTGCCCGGAAGATCTTTCCGTAAGGTAGCACTTGCGGCTAAGGTGGATTCTCTCTCCACCGAAGTCACAGCCCATACAATCTGAACACCGCGTGAATCATGCAGTTGCCTGGCTGTTTCGGCGAACCTGTCTGCAGGCCATTGCTTGGTGGCATGAGCCGCACCGGGAGCAAGGACTACAAGTTCTCCTGATGTATCAAACCGGCTGCTGATCTCGTCAGGAACTGCCGGGGACCGCAAGAGAGGACGTTGACAGAACACATACTGGCCCAACTGGCGGACAACATCATTATAGGAATCTATAGTATGAGGATATTTACTGGGAATGATCTTTTTTCGAACCGCCAGTTGTCTCTCATGCCGTCGTTTGGGATAGATACACTTTGAGTCGGCGGCAACGAATTTGCGTGTGAACCACGAACGCGGATTCCCATGCAAATCAATGACAGTGGAAAAACTACGATTGTCGAGTTGCATGAGGGTGGTCATCAAATCACGGATGCTGCCACTATTCGGAATAGTGACAACTTCGTCAACGCCGTCAAACATCTCAACCGTCCTCCGAAAGCGCTCCTTCGTTAGATAAACCAACTCACTGTTAGGGTTGTTGATCTTGAGGTTCAGAACGGTTGCTGAGGTGAGGACAACGTCACCGAGGGATCCAAACCGGATGATGAGAAATCTACTTCGCATTCAAATGAAAAGATAAAGCCCGAGCGCCCCCACCGCAAAACAATAGTACGCAAAGTAATCAAACCTGCCCCGACGAATAATCTCCAGCACGGCATAGACCGCCACCAACCCCAAAACGAAAGCGAACACTGAACCCACTACATACGGCCCGGTACTGGCATGCTCAATGGCCATCAGGTCGCCGGATTTGAGCACAACAGCCCCCGCAATCGCAGGCACAGCCAGCAAAAACGAGAATTCGGCGGCTTTTGACGGGTTTAAGCCCACAAGCATACCAATTGCGATAGTACTTCCGGACCGGGAAATCCCAGGCATTATGGCCAGAGCCTGGCCAATACCCATGACGAGTGCCGCCAGCCAATTCAGCGACCTATTACCCTTCCTGACGAACCGTGTAGACAGAAGAATCACTCCTGTCACCAGCAACATAACCGAGGTCATCACGGGGTTTAGAAACGCCTCCTCAAAGAAGCTTACGAGAAACAGCCCTGCCAGATAGGTCGGTATCGTTCCCACGATCAGGAGTCCTACCATCAGGCGCTCCGAATGCATCTCAGGAGAAAAGAGAGAGCGCGTAAGCTCCACTATCCTTCTCCGAAAATAGATCAGAACGGCCAGAAGCGTCCCAACATGCACTAAAACCTCAAATGAAACACCGGAATGCTTAACCCCAAGCAGTTCTTGAACAAGCACCAGATGGCCCGACGAAGAAACAGGGAGAAACTCTGTAAGTCCCTGGATTATGCCAAGCAGAATTGCGTCAAGATATGACATGATTGAGTGACTCAGCCGAAGTAATGATGAACCAGACTATATGAACGTCACATGACGCCCCAGTCAATCCCGAGGAAAAGGCCATCGTTGCCGTCAAGTTGAAACTCACCGAAGAAAGCGAGGGTGGGAGTCATCTGCCACTGGACACCGGCGTTTAAACCGACTTTGAGGTTGGTTTCGGAATCGTCACCCTGCGAGCCGGCTGGACGGGAGTAGCTGATTGATTCCACGCGCGCGTTGAAACGACCGTACGGAGTCAGTGATCCGCCACGCTGCATAACAAATGTATGCGACCCCATGATGAGCCCACCGACTTGAAGTCCTGAGGCATAATCGAAATCAATGTATTCAAAAAAGCCCCCAAGAGCCATGTCAAACGGGTATTTTGGATCGGCGGTGGCATCCCAGTACTGCCATTTGAAATCCGCTCCAATGGCAAATTTCGTATCGCCGCCATGATCGGGATCCGCCAGCCCGATCTTGATACGTCCGTCGGTATACTGAGACATGCCATAGGTCAAACTTCCGACAAAAGAAGTCGCATTGTCAGCCAGACCGATGCCAAACCCAAAATTGCCTTTTCCCTGCCCCAGAGCATTGGCTGTGGAAAGAGTACCAAAGACCGAACCCATCGCGTTGGACTCAGCAAAAGAGCTCCCCGCGAGGGAGAATATCATAACAAGAGTAATTGCAATCCATTTCATATTGTCTTCCTCAGTTGAAACCACCGATCATCATTTTCAAATCTATCTCCTGCCTCATAAAGTGTCAACAAAATAAACCTCCGAACCAGTCTCACGATAATAGTTGACACCCTGGGATGCTCTCTCTTTCTTGACATTCAATCTGATTGGAAGCTGTAGTAATACAACAACGTACGCTAACACTCAATAGTTGAGAGAGATTATGGCCAACGATATTGCGCCATACAGTGGACCATCCATCCCTGGCAGCCCCAGCCGGCGCGGTCACTGGACAGGACGGTTCGGATTCATACTGGCTGCGGTCGGATCTGCAGTTGGGCTGGGCAACATCTGGAAATTCCCCTATATCACAGGGGTCTATGGTGGTGGTGCTTTTGTCCTCGTTTACCTCGGTTGCGTAGTGTTAGTGGGGCTGCCACTGATGATCTCCGAGTTGATGATTGGACGGCGGGCTCAATTGAATCCGGTAGGCGCTTTTCAGAAACTGCATTACCAGGGTTCCCCATGGCAGATGACTGGCTGGCTTGGAGTGGCATCAGGGTTCGTGATTCTCTCGTTCTACAGTGTGGTGGGTGGCTGGGCAATCGCATACATATTCAAGTCTATGGTAGGATTCACGGGCACCGCTGGCGAGATTCAATCGCAGTTTGGGGATCTAGTCGGCAGCACCATAGCTTCTGTAGGGTGGCACACTATCTTTATGGCTCTTACGATCGGTATCGTACTGGGCGGGATCAAGAATGGTATTGAGCGCTGGGCGAAAATCCTGATGCCGGCTTTGCTTTTCATTCTGATCGGCCTGATGGTACATGGTCTGTTCAACACCGACGGTGGTTCGCAGGCGGTTGCATTTCTGTTTAACCCCGACTGGTCGAAGCTGACCGCAGACGGCATACTCTCTGCTCTGGGACACGCCTTTTTCACTCTGTCGCTCGGGATGGGCGCTATGATCACGTACGGCAGCTACATGCGACGTGATGCCAAAATAGGTCGGGACGCAGTCACTATCTCGATACTGGATACTGTGATCGCTCTGCTGGCCGGCCTGGCGATTTTCTCCCTTGTATTCTCCTACGGTCTTGAGGCTGGTGCCGGACCGGGTCTGATATTTGAGACACTGCCAGTACTGTTTGCAGATGCCGGACGTTTGATTTCCGTTCCGTTCTTCTTCCTGCTCACCTTTGCGGCCCTGAGTTCTTCGATTTCACTACTTGAGGTGGTGGTATCGTACTTCGTTGATCAACGCGGCTGGGGACGAACCAAGGCGACCTGGGTGCAGGGTTTTCTCATGTACCTGGTGGGCATAACCTGCGCGACCTGGGGAAGCGTCTTTGATACGTTCGATTATTTCTCGACGAACTTCATGCTTCCGGTCGGCGGACTGTTAACCTGCCTGTTCGTCGCCTGGGTGGTCAAAAACAGCGTACGAATCGAGGAATTCGGATCCTCGGGACTGCTCTACAAGGCGCTGATATTCGTTCTGAGATACGTGACGCCGATCGCGGTTCTGATCACTCTCCTGCATGGGCTGGAGCTGCTGCCGTTCATGAGCTACGAGGAATAACCGATAGTCGCTCTATCTCGACTGACATCCAAAACGATGCACGAGGCCTGTCAAACCGTGACCGGCCTTTGTTATTCGTCCAATTGTAGATACTTGAGAGCTTCCCGTACCAGCCTGTTCCTGTCAAGTCCCTTAAGATCAAGCGTATCGAGATATTCAATGAAGCCTTGATCCAACCGTCCAATCGCCGCTCGACCGAATCCTGCCTCGCTCCCTTCCTCCGGCTCTCTCTGGAACTGAATATCAAGCGCAAATGATTCCCTCTTCATGTCACTGACGGCGTTGGCTGGAAGAGTTTTCAGCGTCTCAGACGACACACCCTCGACGCGAACCCGTACAATCTTGTCGGAGGGGTCGATCCCCTTCAAGCTTTCATTGATGATCGTAGCCAGTTCATCTCCACGCTTGCCGGAGGCATCAATTACCGGAATATCCACCATTGGCCTTGTCGAGATTTTATGAAAAGTGACCTCAAAAGGATCAAGATCAACAACTGCAAACCCCTTGGCACTCTGACGCTCTGCCTGCGAAAGCCTTTCAGTTGATCCGGCGTACCAAGCACGATGTGCTACCTGGCAGAAGTTATGAAAATGTCCTAACGCAGTGTAGTCGAACGGATCGGTTATCTCCTGCGGTAATTCCTGTTCGCCCAGGTCCGCCATAGAGAACTCGGGCATCCCTCCGATAACTCCGTGCGCAATCAGTACGTTGAACCGCGCTTCCGGATCAACACTCAGCAAGGCAAGTTGCTCTTTCTGCATTTGTGGCGTCAGACAGTGTGGAAGCGCATGGAACTTCGCCCCAGCAAGATCAATGGTCTCGATCTTTCCACGGGAAACTACGTGAAGGTTGTCAATCTGGCGATACACATCAAGCGCAGCCCCAACATGGGGCATTCTGGGAGCATCGTGATTACCGGTAATGATAATTGTGGGAATCCCATTCTCCTGCGCCAGTCGGTGCAATAGCAATCCTGCCCGAGCCATGATGCTGTTGAGCGGCCGCACCTTGTGAAAGAGATCTCCAGAATGAATACACAAATCCGGACGCAGTTCGATTATCCGATCGATAGCAACAGCGAAAGCGCCCATGATATCTTCCTGGCGAACAGTCAGCCCGGAATCGGCTTTCCTCGGGTGGCTCTCCCCCGCTCCGAGGTGACTGTCAGAAAAATGGCATATTCTCACAAACGGGAATATATCCAGACAGGGAGTATCTGCAAATCACAAAGATGGGGTTCTTTCAGAAAGTGTGAATTTGAGCTTGGAGCTTAGTACAGATTGTACTTGGAGATTCGGTCTCGGAGAGTGTTTCGCGAAATACCAAGAGTCTCTGAAGTCTTGACCTGGTTGCCATTGAACTGTTGCAAACAGGATGATATGGTCGCGCGTTCCAAAGCAGCTTCGAGGAAATGGTATATCTTACCCGGAGAACTCATAATCAGTTTGGGCATGATCGGCTCGACGATCTGCTTGAATGTCTCGGTGTAGTCATCCTGAAGGACCGATAGGTCAACCTCTACCTCTTGCTTGTCCTCAATCAGGCTTGGAAAATCATCTGGTTGAAGCTGGTCATTCTTGGACATGACCATGGCAGTGTGGACGTTGTTCTCCAGTTCCCTGACGTTCCCCGGCCACATATTCTTGGACAGCAATTGCATCGCCTTTTTTGATACACTCTTGGCGGGCATGGAGAGGTGTTTGGAGAACTTGTTCACGAAATGGTCCACCAGGATTGGTACATCGCACCGACGCTCTCTGAGCGGAGGGATAAATATTGAAACCACTTTCAGACGGTAAAACAGATCCACTCTGAAGGACCCTTCTTTCATGGCCTGCACCAGTGACTTATTGGTCGCTGCAATGATGCGAACATCCGAGTGAATTGTTTCGTTGCCGCCAACGCGTTCGAACCTCTTGTCCTGAAGCACGCGTAGCAGCTTGGACTGGGTTAGCATGGTCATGTCGCCAATTTCGTCCATGAACAGCGTGCCCTTATCGGCCTGTTCGAATTTGCCAACCCGCTTGTAGTAAGCACCCGTGAAGGCTCCCTTCTCGTGCCCGAAGAGCTCCGACTCCAGAAGAGTTTCCGGCAGTGCTGCGCAATTGACTGATAGAAAGGCCTGACTACTCCTCAGCGAATTACGGTGTATTGCCCTGGCGACAACCTCTTTACCTGTTCCCGATTCACCAAAAACGAGGACTGCTGCGTCAGACTTGGCAACCTGTCCGATGACCTTGGCGATCTCCACTATTTCGGGTGATTTGCCAATAATCTCATCAACCACCGAAATGTCTGTGTCGCCGATTGGGGTTGGCGGAGCTTTCCTGATAGCGGCACTGAAACCGCAAGCCTTGTTTACCGTCTCTACGAGCCTCACGATCTCGAACGGTTTGGTCAGGTATTCGTAAGCTCCCTCTCGCATGGCTTCAATTGCATTCTCTGTCGAGACAAAACCGGAGATCATGATAACCGGCAGATCATTATCGATTTGTTTGATTTGCTTAAGAACTTCCAGGCCAGAAAGAGTCGGGAGATTGACATCGAGCAGAACCAGATCGATGTCCTTGTGATCGCTCACGAAGTCCCTGACGCCTTTGCCATCCTCAAAAAACTCGAAATAGTACTTATTCGAGTCAAAGAGACCAGCAAGCGACTGAGATACTTCCTTGTCGTCATCGACTAAAAGTATGTGCTTCATGTCAATTCCAGCCATTGGTAGTACACATCTATTTTATCGGCGGGGATGGAAAATATTGAAGCGGAAAAAGTATTCCAAAGGGACATTCAGTCAGCAGAATTGTCGCTATGTCTTAGAGACCTACTTAATTAACCTGCTGGGGACGGTCTCGGGCTGACGCGGCTACTTACAACTCTTCCGGCTCGGCAAAAAATCGGACCGCGGTGCCCATCCAAAAGAAATTGGCAACAATTTCGGCCAAAAGCCCTGCTGAGAGCAGCCAGTAAACAAGTTCAGGTTTGAACTTTTCGACGATGTCTGCTGGATTGCCCGATAGAATCGAAAATAACAGAGGCGGTGTCAGAACCAGAAAGGCAAGAAAGAAGCAAGTAAACGGCCTGTGAATAAACACCTTGAGAGACCGCCAGACCGCCCTGATAGCATTCTCTCTGAATACAACCACCGCCGGAATCGCGAAGAACAACAGCGACAGGATACCCATCACCACTCCCGGCATAAACACGTAATTAAACACCGTTATACGACGCGATCCGGTTAGAAGTGGTGCAAACCATTCCGGCATGTATATTCCGGCGACCATCGTCAGGACATTAAACAGAACCCAGACCAATACGATGTTCAGCCATCGAGAAACAGATATTCCTTCTCCCTGTTCCCTTGCCAGACCGCCCATCAAAAACCGGCGTGCAAATAGGTGTACAGCAAATCCAAGCACTGCTGTCTCAACCAGAAGTCCGACCCCGAGCTTAGCCAGTCCATAGTAATCACCAAGAAGAAGGAAATGCTGTGGATAATGAGTAAACGCAATTGCCTTGTCAGCACCAAACAATGAGGTCCAGGCAGAGACAATCCCATAAAAAACGGGGGACATTGAATCGTAGTGTGCAAAAAGCACCAGCCAGTTTACCAGGAAACTGCCTAGCAACACCAACCAGATTCGCCACTGGCCGATCTGACGACATGTATCCACTATCAGGACAATGAATTGATTGATGCTCGCTAGAAGTCTCAGGGTACCCCCTCGGCCCTCAGCGAGAGACCGATACTTCGTTGGAACTTGTGCTCAGGCCCTGACGGTCCAGTACAAAGATTCGATAGTAGTAGCTCTCCGAGCCCGTCGGGAACGGCACGTAATCACTATAGCCAACAGTACTCCTATCGCTAAGAATGGCGATCAGGTCATCGGTTATGGTGACACCGGGGGAAGTACTGTGGTAAATTCGATACGAAGCAAAATCGTTGTCGTTATTCTGGGTCCAGGACAGATACGCTGTGGTGGAGTCACTCAGCGTCGCAGCGGCAGTTACTGCTGTTGGTGATGTGTTAACCTCTGTAATTGCACTATCAATATTGGAACCTGTCAGCAGACCGGAATTGTCTACCACGTAGACTCGGAAGAAATACTCAGTCGCAGCATCCAGAAGCGTATCAACACAGGTTGTACCAGTCCGTTCAGATATGTTCTCTACCAGGTCAGAGGCATCTGAGACAGAACCGCTGATATCGCGATAGATTGAGTAATGGGAGAAGTCACCGCTTGTGGCCTCGGACCATTGCAGACTTATCTCGAAATTCGACAACGCCGTAACCGCCGTCAATTGCACCGGTAAGGGAGGAGCCTTAATATCAAGCGGTACTGCTGCCACTGCCTGCATGGCAGTATTGTTGGCAGCATCAGTGAATTGACCCGTAAGTTGACCATTGTTGACGGTCAACCCGACCGGCACAACGTACCAGGCAGAGTAGATACTATCGTCGGAGCTGGCATCAGCCCCCACACCGTCGTCAGACAGAAGGACCTGACTCACTCCGGGAAAAGCTATACTAGCCTCTCCAGCAATCTCGCCTGCGGCCATAAAGAACCTGATTGTGTCACCAGTCGCAAACGTGACTCCCGAAGGCGTATAGTAGACGGAGTCGATCCGGGCAGCCTGATCCAGCGTGATCCGGTCAAAAATCAAGACACCCGATTCGAATCCGTCTTCGAAAGTAAAGCGGGCGTATACAGTCTTCAGTCCGTCCCCGGTTGAAAGCGTAAATGGCAGTTCATCCTGGAAATCCTGCGCAAGAGTTCCCTCAAACAGTGAGTCCTCAGACAAACTAACATACTCTGCACCATTGGGCGCGTTTGCGTGAACTCCAACATTGCGTGAGTTCGTATATTCGTCATTGTTGTTAATGGCAATTGAGAGCAGGCCAACAATCACGGGGAGCTCACGCGATGGTTCGCTCTCTAGGTTAGCGGCATTGACTGCTGTCACCCTCAGATACACCGTACGGTTGAACGGAAGGTCCTCTATGACCTTGGAATATGTCGTGGTAGAATCAATTGGTGAGTATTCCAGCGGCGTCATGTCGGAGACAAAGTCAGCTCTGTAGACCCGGAAACGACTCACCTCAGTACTGTCTGCAAGCTCCCAACTCAGAGTCACTGATTGATCGTTGTAGGCAACCTGAAAATTTACAGGTGCAGCCGGCCTGTCAGGGAGTGATCGTACGGGATCATTGGATTCGAACGTTCTCTCACATCCCACCAACAGAATCATCAGCAAGAAAAGTGAAGGAACAGTAACTCTCATTGCTCGCTGCATCATTGATCAGAATCCTGTCGATAGTGTGAGTTGGATTCCCGGGACTTCTGCCGATGGCGCCACAGTCAGCCCTTTAACAGAAAAAGTCGCATTGTCTTTCGGTGAAAAAAGCAGCGCATCAAGAACGTTGAACACCCAGACCGCGGCTACAGCACCGCCTGCAGCCAGGCGAGTATTCTCCATATCGTAGGCATCATCCTGAGCATTCGTCAAAGCTTCAAGTCTGGCCCTCAATGAGGCATTGCTCTCCCCTGCTGCCACTGCATCGTCATATTCATTCCGACGTTGTTCGAAACGACTCACCTTGATATCGAAATTGTGATCTGTAATAAGATACGCTGCGGCTGAACCCAGCATTAGAAAGCTGAACACAAAAGACTTGGTCTTCTCACCTGAATAACGCTGACCCCACCCCGGCAAAACCATTGAGCGCAAAGCCGCCTTGAAACCAGTCTTCCGAGACAATTCCACGTCAATCTGAAGGTGCTGAGCTGGGTCAAGCACGAGATGTGTTTTATAATTCTCGTATCCGTACTTCTTGACAGTCAGTTCATAGTCTCCAATCAGAGGATAACGAAATGTCGTTGGAGTAACCCCGGTGACAAGCGCACCACCTTTCAAGATGATTTCGGCACCCGGAGGAAGTGACTGAACTGTCAAGCCTGTTTTCGGACTATCTTGTGCCCACCCGACAACGGGCAGGAGAAGCATCCAAACAGTAGCTGTTAAAATCCTTTTCAACAACATGACTCTATCGTGAAGTTAGATTAACAATTCTTTTATTGTCGGAATAATAGCAAAAACCTGTACGGCAATCAACTTCAATTTACACACAAAAAAACCGCTGAAATCAGCGGCCTGCCGTGGATACTCAAAAGAACTGGATGAGTTCAACAAGCTCCCTTTCCCGTAACAACCACTACAACAGTCTTCAGGAGTATGCGAACGTCACTCCACACCGACCAACCACGGATGTACTGGAGATCAAATCTCACTTTCTCTACAACCGAAGCAACCGAGGAATCATAGCCATTCTCTACCTGCGCCAGACCGGTCAATCCCGGTTTGACGTCAAGTCGTCGGTTATAGTCGTTAACCTGATGTTGTAAGTCTCTCACAAAGGACGGACGCTCAGGTCGTGGCCCCACAAGCGACATGTCACCCCGGAGGATATTCCAGAATTGCGGAATCTCGTCCAGCCGTGCTTTGCGCATGAAAGCACCCAATCTGGTAATCCTGGAATCGTTCTTGACGGCCCACACTGGCCCAGTCGCCTTCTCGGCATTCTGAATCATTGTCCGGAACTTGACTACCCTGAATGGTCTTCCGAAGTGGTCTTCACGGCGACGGTCTCGTTTGAGTTTCTGGTTAACACCCACTCTCTTGTGTTGTAGAGGCCTGTGTTTGCGTCGATTGACGCCAACACGTACCTGGGTGTAGAACACAGGACCAGGCGAATCTAACTTCACGAGCACAGCAATAACCGCCATTAATGGCAGGGTTAACAGAAGGCCAACACTGGCTCCGACGATGTCAATTGCTCTTTTCACAAACCTATTCGTAACATCCTTCAACACTCCTGTCTGAGTAATCCAGGCAGGCTTGCCAAAGATATATAGTGCTGAGAAAACAATAAACAACAACCCCGTAATCTCGCCAACAACAAACTTGAGTTTCCAGAAAAAGTCTTTCGACCGGCTATCATCAGCACCACGCGGTCCTGAAACGGGAAGAGTACTGACCATGCCATAGCCAATCGCTGTTGAATCAACCGCTACCGATGTGTGGCTACGGATGCTCATTCTTCTGTTATTTGCGGTACTCATCAGCGACTTTAGCGACCTTGAATAGTGACTCCTAGTGTCCTGTGTAGAACTTGCGAATATCACTGCTTGCAAGTAGCAAACCAATTGCCAAAATCGCTATGCGTTCATCAATAATCAGCGTTTTTCTGGGGTGATTTCCCCCTGCGTAACACGTTGCGTGTGTTACGCTTAGGGCAGTGCGTATTCTACTGCGTGGTAGGCACGTATGGCATCAGTGTCATGTATCACTGATGACTGTCGCGAAGTGTGCTCAGGAAATGCCAATCAATGCAATCCATTGCGCATGACCATGAAAATGGATCGCCGATAATCCACAACCGGATATCCAGACGATCCGTGTCAGGCAGGTCAGTTGTTTGACATATCGGAGGTGAACTGACTGGTCAATAGCTGGCGCTACTGGCCAAACCTGAATGTCACCGAGAATCGGTGTAGATCTTCAGACGTAGACTTGTCATTAGGCGAAAAAGCATAGTCGATCTCAGCAAGATCGAATCTCACGCCTGCCCCAATCGTAATGCAGGTGGCCAGAGAACGACCATTCTGGCTGGGTAAATAGTCGTACCCTGCTCGCAGGTAGTACTGGTCGTCAAAGCCAAACTCAAAGCCCTGGTGGACCAGTAAATCACCGCTCAGCCGCTTCTCGAACTCCAAAGAGGTAACTGCTGCAGCGTCGAACGGCCTAGCCGCCAGCCCAAACTTGAACGCGCTGGGTAGCTTCTCAGCCGTTTGATCAAATTTCAGCTTGGAACCGATATTTGTTAGTACGGCTGCTATGGTAAACCTCTCATGGGTGTACCGGATACCGACATCTGCAGCAAACGCTGAAGCACCGTAACTGTCAAGTTTCTGGTTTACGAACTTCCCTGTTATACCTACCGAGAAACGCTCATCAAGTTGATGACCGATAGACAAACCGGCGACCCAATCGTATACTGTGAGTTCTCCGGTAGAAACACCTGAAATATCATACCCCTCTATTGTCCCGTAATTGACATAGGTTATGTGGGCCGCTACCGTAAAAGCATCAGCAACGGGAAAAGCCGCAGTAGCTTGTTCAACCGTAATATCCTGATACCATGCAAAATGACCAAGGGAGACCTCGTAGTGCTCCACAGCAGCCAATCCTGATGGGTTCCAGTAAGCTGATGTTGCGTCTTCACAAATAGTGGCATAGGCCCCCCCCATTGAGGCAGCACGCGCGCCAGCACCGATCAGTAGAAAATCAGCGGAAGTACGACCAGCATCAGTAGCCGCAATGGAAACGTCACCAAACATCACCGTGACCAGCAGAAGAACGATCCACCAGATGATCACGTGAGTGAGTTTTTTTCTAAACATCAGTATCCTCATCCAAGTTGAACTGGAATGAGATAATGGCAATGCTGATGCCTGAGCAATTCCATCTGGTCCTATTGTGCAAGCAAAGCTGGAAACAAGCCGAGCGTGGCAGTATCTCCTTGTCATTCACACCGTTACGCAACACGACTCCATGAAAATAATTCACCCCAAGACGAGCAATAATAACCAAATGATGCTGGACCAAACTCCAAGTTGGCAAGTTTCTGAACATACAATGTCATAACGGCCAAGCAGACTAATACAAATCAATAGTCAACATAGCCTTAGCTCAAATGTCAAAATTCGTACAGTGTTTCTTTACCTGCTTATTCTGTGACCACCAAATCCCGTAATGTGTGGTCTGCTTCCCGCAGGTTTCTTTTACTATTTCCGACAGCCTTAACTTATTGTCAACTAAAACCTTCCGCGTGTGGGAAGTTCTTTCCCGTTAGATACTCCCTTGCACCACAGCGAGTTACACGCACGTCATGGCGCTCGCGGTCTACCTTGACTTTGGATTGTTGATCAGTACAGGCTAAGAGCACGAAAACCGTTGCCAAGCCTGCTCAAACACACTGTTTCGCTGATACTTGTTATTTATAAGAGAAGTTTGCAGCACATGAGTGCTACTGACCGTCACCTTTGGTCGATAGGCGAAGCAGCGCTTTCTGATATCTCTCCTGGCCAACCGTGACATCAGTGGAGATTGGCTGCATTTTCTTGATTCTGGTCTGAATGTGCCGGATGCGGTCCTGTGTCTCTGGATGACTTCGGGAGAGTTTCTCGAATACATTTGACGAGCTTTCCCCGAGGGCCGCCAGTTTCCCGAGCATACTTTCCATTGCGCGCGGATCATAACCGGCTCTCGTCAGGTATGTCATGCCGTAGTCATCGGCCTCATATTCGTTGGAACGCGAGTAGCCTGCAAAAACCAACCCCATCCCAATCCCTATGGCTGTCTCGATTGCTTCTAAGTCCTCTCCTCCCAAAGTCAGATCATAGGCTACCGCAACACCGATGGCAGTCTGAAGTCTCTTGATTCCATGACGAGCAACGACATGCGAGATTTCATGAGCCACAACAGCAGCCATTTCCGCTTCGTTCTCCATCTGGCGGAGCAGCCCGGTATAAAAGTAGATATATCCCCCGGGCGCTGCAAAAGCGTTGATCTGGTCGGACTCAATAACGGTGAAGTGATATTCCAGGTCTTTACGATCACAAACATCAACAATACTGCGCCCGACTTCAGCAACATAGTTCTGCCAGACCTCATCTTGTAGAATCTTCTCAGTAGCAGCTATCTGCTTTGCCATTCCCGAACCGATAGCCACTTCCTGGGACGTTGGAATGAAAATGAGTGAGGTCTTGCCGCCCGGGCCCGTAGTCGTACAAGCCAGGAGTAGAGCGGCGAGAAAGATTGCAGTGAATAAAGATGATTTAATATACAAAGCGCTACAACTTCGATTTGTCAGCAAGATCGCCAATGATGGGCAACTTGTAGTTCTTCCCCTGAAGAGCGAAGTAGATCCCGGCGATCGAAAAAGCCACTGCCACAATCAGTACCGCAGTGAACACGAAATTGGCAATTCGGTCGATCAGGAACAGTGCTGCAACCAGTTCCACGAGGAAAAGCACGACACCCTGGCGGGCGTGAAAACGAGCCTCCTGGTTGTGCTTCATATTGAGCAAAGGGATAAAGCATAGAAACGGTATGTAGGACATGACAGCCGCGAGACGTCCCTCGTCCGTCCTAAACGCGCCTTCTTGTGAACCGGATTGAGAACCATCAGCCCCGGATTTATCACCAAGGTTCGGGATCTCTCCAGACGGATGTTGATCCTGCTCGTTGTCAAAGAAGGATGAATCAGCCACTGCGACCTCCGCTATCTACCGTAAAGCAATCAGGAGGGCCAGAATATCTCCTGGCTGCTTTCCGGAACGTCAACCTGAATCGGTTCGTGCTCTGGCCAGCTTTCGAGTTTCTGGTCTTCTTTAAACAGTGCGACAGCAAAACTGAGTCGTCCGTAACCGCTCGGCCAGAGATGTTTTCTCCTGACCGAGAACTCAAGAATGTCGCTCAGAGCATATCGGTAGTCCGTTAATTCGTCTTCATCTGCCGGTTTGTCGAGATCAAGATTGACAGTCAGCGCAGACGGGACAAAGAACGTTATCACTGCTCTCAGACCAGCAGTCAATTCTAAGGCTTTGATGGAACGGAAGTCAAGTCGAATGTGAAAGTACTGAAGATCATGTGCGAAGTGAATCCCGGTTATATATCTGTCCACCTGGTGCATTGCACCACCGGCTACTTCACAGTTGAAGAAACCGGCACCGGTCCATTCGTAGAAATGTGAGATTCTGCCGTCAATTGCCGGCGTAAGCCTGCACTCTGGCAGTAGAATGGCCGACTCGGTCCCCCCCGAACATACGGGTCTGAGAAGATCCAAGGGGATATCCAGATCGAGCAACTCATAAACTGCCACCAGGTGCCGTCTGAAAATGCGGTCAAACTGTTCGTTATGGTCCCCACGATGTTCATCACCATACCACCAGCACCAGTCGGAACCCTCGGCAATGAATATCTGATTCCACGCTGCGGACAGCTTTTCGGAGTCATAGTCGCGATGGGCACGCTCGAACTCGACCAGAGCATCCCTGGCACCGAACAGCAGATCCCACGCGGCGTTGTCTTCCTGGTGACCAATCCAGATTCTGAAGTTATGATTTATCCAGGATCCAGCAAACACCGAGGGAAGCGGACGCGCTTTCACCGTGTTTGCAGCTTCGGACATAGTCACAGTCTGAATCTCATCATCATCACCCAACCTCTGGTAAAGAAGATCCAGAAATTCAGTGGCGTCATTCGGGAAGTACTCCCATGCATTTTCACCGTCGAGAATAATCGGAACTACTGTAGTCTCGAGACTATCCAGGTAGACTGACCGAAGGTGTTTGATATGCCCCATGAAGTCATCAACAGCCCGATCAGCAGGCCACGTTGAATAGACAAACCCGATTCGATCCGACAGTGCATGATCGCGAAAAAACAGCTTCACAGAAGAGTCAAACTCGTACACGCGATGGATTGGATTGTCTGTTGATGGCAGGTTGGACTTGCCCAACGAGTGCTCCAGTATTTCCTGATCGGTCGCAGCCCATTCAACGCCGTTCTCGGCCAGTATTCGGAGTGCTTCCTCGGAAACAGAACCCTCTGACGGCCACATCCCAATCATGTCCCTGCCAAATAAATCCCTGTACATCTCTCGTGCCATTCCGACCTGACGCCGAGCATCTTCCGGGTGCACGAAGCGTTTGCGCGGAAGACTGATACTGGGTAGAGCTTCTCTGGCAACATCAGTGTCACATAGAAGCGGCAATATAGGGTGGTAGTAGGGAGTGAAGGATACTTCAATTCTCCCCTCATCCTGCAGCTTCCGATAGGTTGGAATAATCCTGCCGATCAGATCGAGCTGCCAATCAAGAAGTGACTGCTTGTCCTCTTCGGTGAAATGGCGCTTCTTGGTGAATAGCGACCTGACAGGCTCTTCCTCCCGGAATCGGGGATCGACCCATGTCAGATTAGACCACACTTGCAAGTCACGTAGTTCAGAAGATGAGAAAAGACTGGGCAGAGAGTCAAGATCACCAGTCCCGGATTTGTATTTGCGATGTAGTTGTCGAAAACGAGAGTACGGTTCCACCATATAAGTCGGATTCCCGGCAAAGAAGCTCTGAAGCATCTCCAACTTCTGACCATCCTGCAGATCCTCCACGCGAGATCGTGACAAGTCCAGGTGGTGGTCAGTACCTCCTTTGAGATAGAGTTGCAATTGATCGAGAAGTGAGGGTACGAGGTTGAAAGTCACTCGCACGTTATCGTGGGAGACCGCTGCAAGCGGCATATCAAGATAATCTTTGGTAGCGTGAAGCCTCACCCAGGGCATTGCAAGCCGGTTCGATTGCGGCTCCCGGTAGTCGGGCTGGTGCATATGCCATAAAATGGCAACTTTTATGGCCGGTGACTTAGCCACTGGGATAGTTCAGACGGTATCAGCCATTCCCCTTTTCGGCAAGCAGAAGGATGGCGCGTTGAGTGTACGGGCTGCTCTCGTGTTTTTCTTCTAATATCTTCAGCCTGTCCCTGGCGGATTCAGTATCACCGACTTCCAGGTAGTTTCTAATAGCACCCAGTTCATAGTCGGCCTGCATTGGGCCACCGGGGTGCTCTTCAGAAGCTCGCACATAATAAGCTGCCGCCTGAGAAAACTCACCGCGATCCTCAGAGATCACAGCAAGACCGGCGAGCGATGCTGCCCGACTCAGGGGATTGTCGTGATAATTGGCAAGAAACATCTCAAAGTGTCGGACAGCTTCATCGTAGTTGCGATCGGCGAGATTGATCTCTCCAAGTTGGTAAGTAGCCTGTTCGGCCACTTCGGTACCACCGAACTCCTCGAGAATCTGACTGAACCCAAGGACGGCTATTTCATTGTCCCCAGTCCGGTAGTCCAGCATTGCGCGAGAGAATCTTCCGGCCGCCTCGTCCTGCTTACTGCCCAAATCATTGATATAGTAGACTGTGGCGGAAATCACGAGAGCTACTATGACAACACCTGAGACATAGTACTGCCAGTTATCCAGTAGCCGCTGCTTCACGGTTAACATGGTAGTCGTGAACTTGTCTTCTTTGATCTGACGTTTGGTCAGCTTAACCTTGCTCTGCATTTATAGCTCCTGGCAACCCTGGTTTCAAATGAATATATCGGCAGATAACAACAACTAATTATTGGTGATTGACAATTCACGGCAGGATCGACCGGTCTCCCGGTCGATCCGCAAAGTCTATTTAGAAAAACCCCGTAAAGGTCAGGTTAAAGA